>NZ_FMVA01000021.1:0-72605 GCF_900101425.1 Rhizobium sp. NFACC06-2
TGTAGCCGCAAAGTTAAAGTGTCCTGTTTCTGCAAAGTTGGAATGTCACACTCCCCGGGTCTGAACGATGCCTGGGAGATGCAGATGGGATTGATCACGATGAGTGAGCGCGATTTGCAGCGGATCGAGGTTTTGTCGAAAGTCGTTGATGGCCGCATGACCATTGTCGCAGCGGCACATGTACTGGCAATCAGCGTTCGGCATGTTCAGAGACTGATTGGTCGTATTGAGGCTACCGGCGCTGCCTCGATCAGACATAAAGCGATCGGTCGACCGTCCAACAATAAAATAGCCACCGGCGTCCGTGATTACGTTTTGATGCTGGTGCGTGAACGCTACCTTGATTTCGGACCTACGTTCGCGGCCGAGAAGCTTCAGGAAGAGCATGGCGTCACAATCTCGCGTGAGACGCTGCGCAAATGGATGCAGGATGCCGGCATATGGCTTTCGAGAAAGCAGCGGCGAACGTTTCATCAGCCGCGGTTGCGGCGTGAGGCCTATGGCGAGTTGGTGCAGATCGACGGGTCGGAGCATCGCTGGTTCGAGGATCGTGGTCCGGCCTGCTCTCTACTGGTATTCGTTGACGACGCGACCGGTAAGCTGATGCAGCTCCGGTTTGTTCGATCTGAGAGCGCGTTTACGTATTTCGAGGCATTGGCGCTTTACCTCAAAGAGCATGGCGCACCGATTGCCTTCTATTCCGACAAGCATTCGGTCTTTCGGGTGGCAAAGAAAGACCCCAAGGGCGGCCAAGGCATGACGCAGTTCGGCCGCGCTCTATCGGAGCTGCATATCGAGATTCTTTGCGCCAATTCCAGCCAGGCCAAGGGACGCGTCGAGCGCATGAACCGGACCTTGCAAGATCGCTTGGTCAAGGAATTGCGACTTGCCAATATCAGTGACGTGGAGGCCGGCAATGCCTTCGTGCCTGCTTTCATCGAGCGATACAATGACCGCTTTGCGGTGACCCCTACCCGCCCCGAGAACCGTCATCGACCCGTCAGTCTGGCAGCAAACAGGCTGAACGACGTGCTCTGCAAACGGGAGCAACGTTATGTCGGTGCGCAGCTGACGTTCTCTTATGAGCGCAAACGCATCATGCTCGAGGAGAACGACATCACACGCGGCCTGGTCGGAAAGTATGTCGAGACATATGCTTACGCCGATGGTCGGCTGGATATCCGATGGAAAGGTCACTCTTTACCTCACAGAACCTTCGATAAGGACCAAAGCGTGACACATGCGGCGGTCGTGGAGAACAAGCGTCTCAGTGATGTGTTGGCTTACATAAAAGATCAGCAAGATCGACACCACGTCGGGAAGCCGAAGACCAACAGCAACAAGAACGGCTATAAGCCAACAGGTCGCAAGCCCGGTCGGCGGACGGATTTCATGAATGATCCGGACGTCATTGCGAGACGGCAAAAGGCTCTTGCTCAAATGGATGCGGCTGAGTGAAGGCCGCTTTTGGCCCGAAGGAGACATTTGTACTAGACTGATACGATACCCGCCCGCTTTTCAGATCGAGTAAAAATGATAGACAATTGGCACTCTGATCCAGAGATACAGGAGTCGCCATTGTCAAACGCGTCGCTCGTACAAAAAATTGAGCAATCGCTTTTGTCATTATGTCGTCGGGAAATTCTTCCGTCATCTGCTGCAAGTTCCTTCCTGCTTAACGGACGGGCGCTGGAAGCACTCCCGTATCATCTCGTCAAAGAGATGGAAGACATCGGAATGGACCTTGAGATTGCGGCTTGGCACGATAAAGAAGAGTTTAGTCCACATATTGGCCCTGTTATCTCCCGTGCAGAAGAGTGGCTGGCGAAGGTTCCTCGGTAACTTTTCGCTGAGAGCTGATGGCCGTTATTGGCGCAAAGCAGCCAAGACGCTGAGGAAGCTAAAGCCGAAGGGGGGTTCCATCACCCGCCCCCTCCCTGCCCTTGCAACCCGGCCCAGCCGGTCCGGTCGGGGGCTGGCCGTCGGCGCCAGTGTCGCATTTCTAACTGGCTGGCAGAGCGACAGATGACATTTTAACTTTGCACGATCCGCGACATTCCAACCTTGCCGCCACAAATGTGTAAGGGGGTACATTCTATTTCGAAGTGCGACATGCCAATGATAACAATTGGTTATCGGACGGACGCCGTAAGATTGAAAGCAACGCATTGCGCTAAACGCAATACACTCGTTAGATTTATTGCAATTCACGGCGCAGTCAAACTCGTTCAGTTTCGGGCTCCAAACATTTCTCGAAGGAGTTCAAGATGACGAACGAAACAAACACCCTACGCGTTGAATCCGCAAACCACGGCGTGGCCTGGGAAAAAGCATTTGGCTACGCACAAGCGGTCAAGGTTAAGGATACGATTTACATCTCTGGGCAGCTTAGCCATGACAGCCAGGGTAATCTTGTCGCACCCGCCGAAATCGACGCCGCTGGAAAGCCAGCTTCGTTCGAGACCATGGAAGCTCAAATTCGTCAAACCTACCAGAACGCCAAGGTCCTCCTACAACAATTCGGCGCGACCTTCGATGACGTGGTTGAAGAGACACTTTACGTACTCGACGTCGATGCAGCCTTCGGCCCGGCCGCGGAAATCCGAAAAAAAGTCTACGGTTCCGATCTTCCTCAGCTTGCGAGCAATATCATTGGTGTTACGCGGCTCGCCTTTCCACAGCAGCTTGTTGAAATCACGTTCCGCGCAGTCGTGGACCGGTAAATGGCTGTGAGGATACTCAGATAGAAAAGCGCGGTTTGTCAAAAAGACCGCGCAAGTCAATGCCTCATACGGCAGCGTGGCTACTTCCTCGATTGTCACCCTATGCCGCAATGCAGTCGTGACGACTGAGGAAGCTAAAGCCGAAGGGGGAGTCATCACCTGCCCCTTCCTGCCCTTGCAACCCGGCTCAGCCGGTCCGGTCGAGGGCTGATTGCCGGAGCCAGTGTCGCATTTCTAACGGGGCAGCGGCGTCGCGCGGCATGATGCACTTGGGGAATATTCTCCAAAAACGGCCCCTGTAAGCACCAGGGAAGTTACCGATGGTGACGATTGTCCCGCACTGCGGATAACAATGCCATGAACCAGGAGAACCTCTAATGCCTCATGACTTCCTCATCACCGGCCCCGAAGATGCCCACGTCACCGTCGTTCTCACCCATGGAGCGGGTGGCGCGATGGACACGACGTGGATGAAAACCATGTCCGCGGCGCTGTCCGACAAAGGCTTGCGGATCGTCCGGTTCGAATTCGATTACATGGCGGCTCGACGGTCTTCGGAAAAGCGTGCGCCACCGCCCCGCGCAGAGGTCCTCAAGCAAGAATTTGAAGCCGTGATCGACGAGCTCGGCTCGATGGGAAGAGTTGTCATAGGAGGCAAATCCATGGGCGGCCGTGTGGCTAGCATGATCGCGGATGATCTTCGCGATGCGGGTAAGATTTCCGGGCTGCTTTGTCTCGGATATCCATTCCATCCAACTAGAAAGCCCAACAATTTGCGGACCGCTCATCTCGAGGACATGAGGACGCCTACCTTAATCTGTCAGGGAACTCGGGACCTTCTCGGATCGCGGGAGGAAGTTCCCAGCTACAAGCTTTCCGACAAGATCGAAATTCTCTGGCTGGACGACGGAGACCATGATTTCCGGCCGCGAAAAGCCGTGTCGGGACGCACAGCCGCAGAGCATATCTCGACCGCTGCAGATCATGTGGCTGAATGGGCGGCGACGTTGTGATAGCCTACCAATTTCCTCGGACAAGAGCTTCGGATTCATTACGCCGGAGAACGGCGGACAAGATGTGTTCGTCCACGTGAGCGCCGTGCAGGGTTCCACGCTGCTACGCGAAGGCCATACGCTTCCTACGAAGTCGGTCAAGACCGAAAGACCGGGAAGTCGAAGGAGGAAAACGTTCGACGGATCTAGGCTCGCTTCGCAGGATCCTTCCGACTGAGATGAGAATCCACACCGCCACGACGGAGGACGCAGAGGCGATGGGCAAAATCCTTCAGAGCTCGTCCCGCCGGGGAAGCGAACGGCAAGAGCGGACGTCGACTTGGTTGTTGAGAACTACGTCTGCAATCGCGTTGGAATCCGCTGCTCGTTGGCTGAAGACGAATACGGCAATCTTCTCGGCTTGGAGTCCCTGATCTGTTCGACCGAAGACAGAGTTATGGAATCCCTGTGGCGTGGGCATCGTCGGGACGCACGTATCGCCGGGCGCCGCTCGAACCCGCTGTCGGCCGAAGCTGTTCGTAGCTTCCGACAGGCCTAAATAGAGAGGCGGGACTGACGATCCTCGCATTTAGACATTGCTACCTCTTGCCACGGCTGTGGCTGGATGCCACATCACAAGCCGTTGCCACTGAGAGCGGTTTTCATGACAGTTATTGCGCCTTACATCTATCGGCTCGGCAAACGCACCGAAGAACTCCCCTTGACGGGTGATCCGTTTCAACAGACCGACGGCGAATTTGCCTGGATCGGCATTACCGAGCCGACAGCCGCGGAAATGGCAAGTCTGAAGTCGATGTTCGATCTGCATCCGTTGGCCGTAGAAGACGCCCTGAACGGCAACCAGGTGTCGAAAGTCGAAGTCTATGGCGACCAGCTCTTCGTCATTATCAAGACCGCTCATCTCGAAGGAGACAAGATTGCTTATGGCGAAACCTGTATTTTTGTGGGGCGGCACCATGTGATCTCAGTCCGGCATGGTTCGGCACGCTCTCACAAGGAATTACGGGAACAGCTCGAGCATTCTCCAAAACTGCTGGACCATGGACCTGACTATGTCCTGCACGGGATCATCGACTTCGTCGTAGACGGCTATCTTCCGATGGTGGAAACGCTGGAGGACAAGGTACTTGAGATGGAAAAGCATATGCTGATCTCGTTTCTCGAGCGCGAGCAGATCAGGCGACTTTTCCGTATGCGCCGACAGGTCATCCGCTTTCAGCGCATCCTCGGTCCGATGGCCGAAGTCATAGGCAAGCTGACAAACCTGGAACTGCCCTGTATCGACGACAATGCCAAAGCCTATTTCCGGGATGTCCTCGACCACGTGCGGCGCGTCGAGTTCATGATGTCGGGCTTGCGAGAAGTCATCACCTCCGTGTTCGAAGCTTCAAACCTTCTGGAACAGCAGCGCCAAGGCACGATCACCCGCCAACTCGCGGCTTGGGCCGCGATTCTTGCCGTACCTACGGCAATAGCCGGAATTTACGGAATGAACTTTGAGCATATGCCGGAGCTGAATCGGAATACGGCTATTATGCCGTAATCGCTGTCATTCTCACACTTTGCGCTTTCCTGTATTACCGTTTCAAAAAATCGGGGTGGCTATAGTGTGATATCGCATCTCTCGCCGACCATCGAGCGCACTGCCTAAAATCACGGATCGCACTGAAGCCGTAAAGGAGTTGGATTTGGCTACTGGACTGATCGCATTGCTTGATGACGTTGCAGCTATCGCGAAGGCGGCCGCTGCGTCGTTGGACGACGTAGCAGGACAGACAGCGAAAGCCAGCGTGAAGGCGGCGGGCGTCGTGATCGACGATACTGCCGTTACTCCGACATATGTTGTCGGCTTGGCTCCCGCGCGGGAACTTCCGATCATCGGAAAGATTGCGCTCGGATCGCTGAAAAACAAGCTGATCTTCCTTCTGCCGATCTGCCTTGTGCTTGGATATTTCGCGCCTTGGCTCATCACGCCACTGCTGATGATCGGCGGCATATACCTGTGCTTTGAAGGCGCGGAGAAGCTTCACGAGGCCTTCTTCCCTCACGCCTCAAAGCACGGTCCGGTTCAGGATACGACGCTCGACGCGGCGGATCTGGAAAGCCGCAAAGTTTCCGGCGCGATCCGCACCGATTTTATCCTCTCGGCCGAGATCATGGCTCTTACGCTTGCCGGCGTTTCGACATTGAGCATCTATTCGCAAGCCGGGGTGCTGGCGGCCGTCGGGATCCTGATCACCGCTGCGGTGTATGGTATCGTGGCGCTCATCGTCAAAGCAGATGATGTGGGATTGCACCTCTCAAAGGCAGGTGGCGCTTTAACAAGGACAGTCGGTGCGGGCCTCGTCAAGGGTGTGCCTGCCCTTTTGAAGGCGCTTGCAATTGTCGGAACGGCGGCGATGCTGTGGGTGGGCGGAAGCATTATCGTGCATAGCCTGGCCGGGCTGGGATTGCATCAACCAGAGCATCTGATCGAAACGTTTGCATCCAGTGTCGAACAAACCCTGGTAGTTTTCCCGCAAATCACCAATTGGCTAGCCACTTCTTTTGCCCAGGCAATCATTGGCATTCTGATTGGCTCAATTGCAATCATGTTCCTGTCGACTTGGAAGCAACTCATTTCTGGACACACCGCAGCCAGTTAGCTTGCCGTCGCTGATTTAGTAGCAATTATGCTGCGGCCTGTCTAAGAAGAGCATCCATCCGGGGAAGCGCTATCTTACGCCAGTTTTAAAACGTGGCACCTATCCTGATGTTGACCACAGGGTCGCTCGCTGCGGAGCCACCAAACCCCGTTCGGTATTCCAGACCGACCGACCAAGCATTGTTGAAACGTGCGTCAAGTGTAAGTCCGATGGCCCCATAACCGGAAAGGCCACGTCCAGCCGCAAGTTGTCCTCTGCCAGCCGATAAAGCGCACCATAACCCGCACGTCCGACATCGTGTCGTTCGGCCAGTGGTGCTGACGAGCTGATAGCTTGGTCAATGGCCCGCCGCCGGTCCGCTTCACCTTTTGTAGCACATAACGGATCTCCATCGGCATATTGACCCGCACAAGATCATCAAAGCTGGCAGAGGCGAAGCCTTGGTGGGAATGGTGGAGCGGGCGGTTTCAATACTGAACGTCAGGCTTGTTTGAGATCGCTAATCAGTGTCGGCACCAATTCGCCGACGGTCGGATGGATCGGTACGGCCCATCTGAGTTTTTCGGTTGTGGCCCCGAGGTTCATGGCGTCGAGAACACCGTAGACCGCCTCGTCACCACCGACCCCGAGAAAGGCGGCGCCGAGCACCTGGTCGGTGTCGGCATCGGCGACGAGTTTCAGGAGGCCGAGCGTCTCGCCCTTCTCGACGGCGCGGCCGACGCGGCTCATGGGACGGGTCGAGACCTTGATCCGGTGGCCGGCCTCTTTCGCCTGGCGCTCTGTCATGCCAACACGCCCGAGCGGTGGATCGATGTAGAGGCCATAGCCGAGAATGCGGTCGGTCACCTTGCGGTCGCCGCCGTCGAGGAGGTTCGCCGCCGCGATCTCGAAATCATTGTAGGATGTGTGGGTGAAGGCCCCTCGCCCATTGCAGTCGCCAAGTGCCCAGACGCCGTCGACAGTCGTCTGCAGACGTTCATCGACGGTGATGAAGCCGCGCTGATCGGTCTCGACGCCTGCGAGATCGAGCCCGAGATCGTCGGTATTCGGCTGACGTCCGACGGCGACCAGGACATGGCTGCCACGAACTTCGCCCTGATGAGTCCGCACGACCACATCTGCGCCGTCTCTGGCAATGGATAGCAGGTTGTGGCCCCGAAGAATCCTGATGCCATCTTTGGTCAGTACATCCGCGATGGCTTGCGAGATATCCGTGTCCTCCCGAGCCGCCAGGTGCTGCCCGCGCTCGATGACAGTGACCTCCGCGCCGAAGCGCCGATACATCTGGGCGAATTCCAATCCAATATAACTGCCACCGAGAATGACCAGATGCTTCGGCAATTCCTCAAGCGCGATCATCGACGTGCTCGTGAGATAAGGCACATCGGCGAGGCCCGGAACATCGGGGATATGCGGCCGCGCGCCCACATTGATGAAAATCTGCGGGGCGGTGTAGCGCTTCCCTTCCACGGATACCGCCTTCGCGGCGACGAATTTGGCGTGGCCATAGACCACATCCATTGTCTCGAGGCTGTCGAACCAAGCCGCCAGACCGCTTCTCGCGTCTAGGGTCACCTTCCTGGCGCGGGCTGCCACGGCCGACATGTCCACGATGGGCTCGCCATCAATCTTGACGCCGAATTCCGATGCACGCCGGGCGACCTCGGCGGTCTTGGCACTGGCGACCAGGGCCTTTGTCGGCATGCATCCGGCATTTACGCAGGTTCCGCCAAGAAACTTCCGTTCGATCAGGACTACCTTGCGGCCCATCGCGGCCATGCGGGCGGCGAGAAACGGTCCGGCCTGTCCGGCTCCAATGAAGATCGCGTCGTACTCCCTCATGACACGGCCGTCGCGGCGAGCAGTGCAAGTGCAATGGCGACCGCATCTTCGATGAGGGCGGCGGGGAGATCACGGCCGAACCGGTTGGCGAGATAGCCGCGACCAGCCGCACCGCCAAATGTTCCGATCACAGCGCCGACGACACCCGCGAGGAGCCCAACAACCACCATGCCCTCAGTTGCGGCGATCGTTGCACCGCTGAGAGCGCCCGCCGCGATACGTGCTCCGAACTGCATGGGCACTTTGCGCGAAGGCGTGCTGGGAAGCTGGTCGGTGATGAGTTCGATGATGGCAAGCACGGTAAAAATCGCCACGGCCCAGATCGACCCCATGAAGGAGAGGCTGCTTTGAGAGATGTCGAACCATCCGAGATAAGCGCCCCAGGCAACTGCGGCGGGAGCGGTCATGGCGCGTAGACCGGCGACGATTCCTATCAGAATTGAGAGAAGAATGAGCATGCAGGTCCCCTGAGTTGTGCAAATCAAGACCGTGCGGCGGTGTCTGGTCGTCGGACAGATGACAGGAATATCGTAGCGCGTTTGGAGGCATCAGCTCTGGAGGAAGGCCGTATGTCAGCGCTGATCATGCCCGATTGATTGTCAACATGCCGTGGCCCAGGGCCCGGTAGGTCTTTAAGCGTACCATTTCTGAGCCCTTTGGTCGACAGCGGCGCTGCGTGTCGCAGGAGCCATCCATTCTTCGTACAGGAGTCATTCTGGCCCTCATGTCAATCGGCAGGAGGCCGAGCGCCACCGGTCAACGGTCATACGAGACGGCGCATGACCGTGGGGAGCGCAAGGTTACGAACCGCTCCGCCGCCAGCCCCAACAACAGTGCTCCCAGATAGATGAAGGGCGGAGGGAAGCGCACACCCGCGCTGTCCGGTTCGACGGCCATGCTCATCTCCAATCTTTCCTCAAACCAGCATCGACTGCTGGGCAAAGATACCCGCCATCGCACCCTGCCATGATGCGGTAGTGACCGAGGGGATTCCGGGGTTTGCGAGGTCGCCGGCGGCATAGATACCGGGCACGCTGGTTTCGCGGCGCTCGTCGGTCTTGATAGCAATACCGGTTGGCGTATTGACCGTGACGAGGCCGAGTGATTCATGCAGGCTCACGGACGGCTTGTTGCGCGGATGCGCGAACAGAATATCGACTGCGACATCGGGGGCCGTATCGAGCTTGATAGTGGCATTGTGGTCCCCGTGACGGGCGATCCCGGTGATCCGGCCATCAACGACAGGTACCTTACGGCCCGCCAGATCGGCTCGCATATCGGGTGCGATATCGTGACCATCGGCGAAGACCGTCAAACTGTCGGTCCAATCGTGAAACAGCCTGACTTGATTCATCGACTGCGGACCCGACCACACAAGGCCCCAATGCTGGCCGGCGACTTCGAAGCCGTCGCAATAGGGGCATGGGATGATGGATGTGCCCCAGCTTTCGGCAAAGCCTAGAACAGCAGGCATCTGGTCGACAACACCATAGCTCAGGATCAGGCGGCGCGCGCTTAGACTTTCGCCATCGCCAGTGAGGACGGAAAAATTGTCGATGGTACCGGAGATGCTGTCGGCACGGGCATTAAGCAGCCTTATCGCGGGATAACGCGCCAGTTGCTGCCGCGCCTCGGTGAGGATGTCGGATGGTGGCTTGTGATCGTGGCCGAGCACGCCATGCGAGCGGCCAGCGAAACGATTGCGCGGCAGGCCGGTATCGAGAACGGTGACCTTGCGGCGGGCACGGCCGAGCTGAAGGGCGGCGGCGAGACCGGCAAAGCTGCCGCCGATGATGATGACATTATCCATGGTGGTAGACTCCGAGTTGCGGATCGAATGCGTTGAGTTGGGCGTGGCCGCGGCCTGGGCACGGGGGACGCCGATGGTGGAAAGCGCGGCCAGCTTCAGCAGTGTTCGTCGTTGCATGGCACCCTCGTGTGTATGTCGGCGCATTTTGGCTTGCATATTTGTGAAACTGAATGGTATCGTAATTCAAGAATAACGATACTGTCAAGGACTGGATTTCACCATGACCGAAAATAGTCAGGCCCGACGCGGCCGGCCCGTCAACGAGGCGCTTGGCCAAACGATCGTCGACGCAGCGAGCGAACTCTTTGCGGAGTTGGGTTTTCACGCGACGACATTGGACAAGGTCGCCCAGCGAGCGAAGATATCCAAGCTCAGCATCTACAAGCACTTCGAGAACAAGGAGGCGCTGTTCGGGGCGGCCTTTACGGCCCGCTGCCATCAGTTTTTACCACAGGCCCTTTTTGAAGGCGTCGACGGTTCGGCCGAAGATCAGCTCATGGCGGTGGGATCATCCCTGCTTCGCACGCTGTTGCGCCCGGACGTCAGCGGTGTCGAAGCCATGGTCATGGCCGACACGCCGAACCAAAAGTCGTTGAGCAAGCTCCATTACGAAGCAGGCCCCGCCCATATCATCGCCCAAATCGAGGCCCTGTTGCGTCAGTTGCACGCGAAGGCGGTTCTGAACGTGCCCGATCCTCTCCGGTCCGCCCGCTTGTTTGCTGCGCTTTTCAAAGGATGCGATCTCCTGATTATCGCACGCTTCGATCAGGCGAGAGCAGAGGACGACAACGAAATCGAATCCTATTGCCGGTCGGCCGTCGCCATGTTCATCGCTGCGCACAGTGGCAATGACCACGCGGGCGGATAGCCTGGTTAAGAACGGATCAGAACAAAGGATATGGCATGACAGGGGAGAATGTTTCTCAGGTAGCCGACTGGAAAGGCCAAAGCGGAGAGCGCTGGGTCGCTTACCAGGCACGGCTCGATGCCATGATGGCGGTGTTCGGCCAGGCCGCGATCGAAGCTGCTGCGCCAGTCACGGGCGAACGCGTGCTGGACGTCGGTTGCGGCGCGGGCGCGTCTAGTCTGGATCTGGCCGGGCACGTCGGCGCGGGAGGCCATGTGTTAGGCGTGGACATATCCGAGCCGCTGATCGGCAGAGCGCGCGCGCTAGCACCGCAGGATACGCCGGCCCTTTTCCAGGTGGCCGACGCCAGCAGCGCAGACTTGCCCGAGGGTACGTTCGACATCCTGTTCTCCCGCTTTGGCGTGATGTTCTTTGAGGATCCTGCAGCAGCGTTCGCTCATATGCGGTGTGCGCTCAAGCCAGGCGCGCGGGTCGCCTTCGTCTGCTGGCGCAGCATCGCCGAGAACGATTGGGTGCGCCTGCCGATGGGCGCGATCCAGAGCATCCTCCCGATGATGACGCCGCCCGATCCCGAAGCGCCCGGCGCGTTCTCGTTTGGCGACCAGGCGCGGGTGGAGCGTGTCCTGACGGCAGCTGGCTTCACTGACGTCGCTATCGCACCATTCGATGCCTCCATTCCGTTTGGCAAGGGGGACACGCGGGATGCGGCGCTCGACGACGCGGTGGCGATGACACTTGAGGTCGGCCCACTGGCGCGCGCACTTGCTGATCAGACCGACGATATTCGCGCCCGCGCCTCGGCTGCGGTTCGTGCCGCCTTCGCGGGGTGCCCCGGTGAGCGATCGGTGATGATCAACGGCGCGGCGTGGATCGTCACCGCGCGCAACCCGCAAACTGACAGGGATTAACCGCGGGCAGCGTGCTTTGGAGGCTTGATCCGGAACCACACCGTAGCTGGTGGCAACCTTTGTTTCCGGCTGCCTTTGTAGCCAGTCCTCAACTTTCGCCACTGCGGCCGTAGTGCTTTCGATGCTCGTGCCTTCAGGCACGCGAACTTCGACGAGAACCTCAGGCCGATCCGACGTCGGGAAGAACTGCTGATTTACACCTCCCATCCCGACAACCGAGACAGCCATCGGGGACGGAGTGGCCTGACGAAAGCCACGAAACGGCGGCTGGCCGAAGCTGCGCCTAAAAAATAAGCTTGGAAGCCCATCGGCAAGAACACAAATCAGGCACTATTCTTTGCATTTTTACGAAATCGCGCGTCAGAGCCCGGAATCCAATCTGGCACGCGGTTTGCTTCGTTAATTCCGAGTTGGCCGCTAGGGTTCCGGTGCAGGTTTGCATGACTGGTCCGAGAGCAGCCACTGTGCGAGGAGAAATCTCGCACGGATGCACGGCGGGACAAAAGCCCGGGAGACCTCGTTAGCCAAGGGATTGGCGGCGTTGGTCTATGCCGATCCCTTTTTGAGAACAAGCAAAAGGGGGAATACCAATGCAGACTTTCAAAACGATCATTTCCATTTCCGTACTGGGGGGCCTTCTTGCGCTCCCGCTCGTTTCGACAGCGGATGCTGCGTCAAAAAAGGATTTCAAGGTCGCCTGGTCGATCTATGTCGGCTGGATGCCCTGGGGTTATGCCGCCGACCATGGCATCGTGAAGAAATGGGCAGACAAATACGGCATCAATATCGAGCTCACGCAGTTCAACGATTATGTGGAATCGATGAACCAGTATACGGCAGGCGCCTATGACGCCGTGACGCTGACCAATATGGACGGCCTGTCCATTCCCGCTGCCGGCGGCGTCGATACAACCGCCGTCATCGTCGGTGACTTCTCCAACGGAAACGATGCCGTCATCCTCAAGGACAAAAAAGACCTTACCGAGATCAAGGGCCAGAACATCAATCTCGTGGAGTTCTCCGTGTCGCATTATTTGCTTGCACGGGCGCTCGAAACCATCGGCTCATCCGAACGCGATGTGAAAGTCGTCAATACGTCCGACGCGGACATGGTCGCCGCTTACCAGACACCGGAGGTTTCCGCTGTCGTGACGTGGAATCCGCTGGTTTCGACCATTCTCCAGAATTCCTCGGCCAACAAGGTCTTCGACAGTTCCAAAGTCCCCGGCGAGATCATCGATTTGATGGTCGCCCATACCGATGTGCTAAAGGATAATCCCGATTTCGGCAAGGCGCTCGCGGGCATCTGGTACGATACGATGAAGGTGATGACAGCCGAAAGCGCGGAAGGCAAAACTGCGCGCGAGGCGATGGGTAAGGCGTCCGGCACGGATCTTGCCGGTTTCGAAGCCCAGATGGCGGCCACCAAACTGTTCGACAAGCCCCAGGATGCACTCGCCTTCACGGCTTCGCCGGACCTGCCGAAGACCATGGACCGGGTGCGGCATTTCCTGTTCGACAAGGGCCTGCTTGGCAACGGCGCCTCATCGGCGGACGCGATCGGCATCGCGTTCCCGGACGGGGCCGTCCGCGGTGACGCGTCCAACGTCAAGTTCCGCTTCACGACGGACTACATGGCCGAAGCAGCCAAGGGAATGCTCTGAGGAGCAGCACCACCGCGCCCCGGCCCGGTCTTCCACCCTGCCATCACCCCGGAGTTTCCCATGCGCTGGATCAATTCGCGTCCTTCGAACGGCGCCCGACTTGGACTTGCCGTCCTGCCCTTTGCGGCCGTGCTGATCGCTTACACGGTCGGCTCCGCGGCACGGCTTGCCGAAAACGCCAATGACAAGCTTCTGCCGGGCTTTGCCGGCCTTGCCGACGCCATCAACCGGTTGGCCGTCATCCCAGATGCCCGCACGGGTGATATTCTTCTATGGTCGGATACGGCCGCAAGCCTCGTCCGCCTGTTTTCGGGATTGGGAATAGCCACAGCGATGGCATTGGCCATCGGCATGCTGATCGGCATGCTGCCTTACGCCCGATCACTGCTTTCGCCCTTCGTCGGCGCCATTTCCATGGTGCCGCCGCTGGCGCTTTTGCCCATCCTTTTCATTCTGCTTGGCCTTGGCGAAATTTCCAAGATCGCTCTCATCGTCATCGGTGTAGCGCCCGTGATGATCCGCGATCTGGCGCTGAGGGCCATCGAACTGCCGCGCGAGCAGATCATCAAAGCCGAGACACTCGGGGCAAACTCATGGCAGATCGCGCTGCGCGTGGTGTTGCCGCAGGTCTTGCCGCGGCTCATCACCTGTCTGCGTCTCCAACTCGGACCCGCCTGGCTTTTCCTGATCGCGGCGGAAGCGATTTCGTCGGATGCGGGGCTCGGTTATCGCATCTTCCTCGTTCGCCGCTATCTCGCGATGGATGTGATTTTTCCCTACGTCATCTGGATCACGCTTATCGCCGTGCTGACCGACTGGCTGCTGGAGCGGCTGCGCCTTGCCCTATTTCCCTGGTCGGCAACGGAGAACAAGGCATGAGCACGCTGACCATCAACAATGTCTGGAAGGAATATGGTGATCAGATCGTGCTGGAGAATATTTCGCTCGACATCGAATCCCGCGCTTTCGTTGCGCTTGTCGGTCCGTCCGGCTGCGGCAAGACCACTTTCCTGCGCATGATCCTTGGCCAGGAGCGGCCGAGCCGCGGCACGATCCTGCTCGACGGCAAACCGCTGCCGGGCGAACCGGGACCGGACCGTGGTGTTGTGTTCCAGAAATATTCGGTGTTTCCGCATCTGACCGTGCTCGGTAACGTCCTGATCGGCAAGGAACTTGCCGCCTCACCCGTCAGCGGCAGGCTGTTCGGCGCCGCCCGCCGGACCGCGATCGACGAGGCCCGCACCATGATCGCCGATGTCGGCCTTTCAGGGTCGGAAGACAAATATCCTGCCCAGCTTTCCGGCGGCATGCAGCAGCGCCTGGCGCTTGCCCAGACGCTGCTGATGCGCCCGAAAGTCCTGCTGCTCGATGAACCTTTCGGGGCACTCGACCCCGGCATTCGCGCCGAAATCCATCAGTTGATGAAACGGCTGTGGAACGAAGCGCAGATGACGGTGGTGATGGTGACGCATGACATGCGTGAGGCCTTCACGCTTGCCACCCGTGTCATCGCTTTCGAGCGCCCACGGGACCGCCCGGAGGAAAAACTGCGCTATGGCGCAACGGTCACCCGCGACATTTCAATCTGGCCGCCGCGCCGGGCCGGCGGCGTCGCCGCCTGAAACGATATGCATCAGGGCCAAGCCCTGATGTCGACTGCGCAGTTGCGGATAGAGGGGAGGCTCAAAACCCCCTGCCGGAATTGCTTCCGACGGCCCGCCGGGACGACCCGGCAAATAAGGGCAGACACCGGGACGACCCGAACTCAACCGCCATGGAGCACCTTATGCACCAAAGACGTTCGCCCGAAGAAATCGCCGCCAACCGCGCCCGCTATGAAGATCACCAGAAAAAGGGGCTGGAATTCGCACCCAAGGCGCTGCCCGGCTTCAGCCTCCTGCCCGAACCCGCGCTCGACGAAACGAAAATCCTTAACCGCGAAATCATTCCCGGCGGCTGGTACTGGACGACCAGGCTGCGCAGGGAAGAGGTGCTGCGCATCAGCCTGAGCCACGGCTTCTCCTCGATTGCGCTCATCGCCTGGAATGCCGCCGACACCTCGGAACGCATCAATCTGCCCGACACGATCAAGGTGCAGTGGACGACGGGACTTTCCAAAGGCCGCGTCATCTTTTCCGACATGGGGCGTGTGATGTTTTCGATTACCGAGGACAGTTCCGGCGCGCATGATTGCCTTGTCGGCGGCTCGAACGCGCAGAGCAACGCCCGTTATGAGGGCGCACATGTGCGCGATACGCGCGATAATTTCATCAAGCTGGCGATGAAGCTCGGCCTCGACCGCCGTGACATTCCTGCCGCGCTGACGCTTTTCGCACCTGTGCGTGTTGATGCCGAAGGCCGGTTTTTCTGGAACCCGGCCCTGCTCAACGGCGGGGACTATGTTGAGCTGCGTGCGGAAATGGACATGCTCGTTGGTTTTTCCAATTGCCCGCATCCGCTGGATCCCAACCCGGCCTATGCGCCGAACCCGGTGACGGTCACCCGCCTTGCGGCCGCTCCGGTCGCCGCCGACGACCTTTGCCGGACCGCCACCGCCGAGGCCGTGCGTGGTTTCGAGAACAACGCGCTTTCCAACCTTTGAGCCGGGAGAAACGAACATGACCGATTTCATTGAAACCGTTTCGTCGCGCACATGCGAAAACGCAGCGCAAGACCACTACGTTCCGGCTGAAAAACCCTTCTCCACCTTCATCCGCAAGGGCGCCACGGTTCGGATCGAAGACACTTACGGCCAGCAGGCCATCGATACGCTGTTTTACAACGCTCGAGACTTTTCCGAACGTTACTCCAGTCAGGATACGGTGCGGGCGCAGGGCGTGGCCTATATTTCGACCGGCACGAAAATCATGTCGAGCGAGGGCCGTGCGATGCTGACAGTGACCGCCGACAGCTGCGGCCGTCACGATACCTCCGCCGGCGCCTGCTCCTGCGAAAGCAACACGGTGCGTTTCGGCCATGGAACGAAATATCTTCATGCCTGCCGGGACAATTTCGTCGCCGAGGTCGCGAAATACGGCATGGGTAAACGCGATGTCGTTTCCAATATCAACCTCTTCATGAACGTGCCTATCTCGCCCAATGGCGGCATGACGATCGTTGACGGCATTTCCGCGCCCGGCGACTACGTCGAACTGGTGGCCGAGATGGATGTGCTGCTGGTCATCTCCAACTGCCCGCAGATCAACAATCCCTGCAATGGTTTCGATCCGACGCCGATCCGGGTGCTCGTTTGGAACGAGGAGGATTGAGCCGATGTTCAAGAAAGTCCTCATCGCCAATCGTGGCGAAATCGCCGTCCGCATCATCAGGACACTCCGGGACATGGGTATTGCCTCGGTCGCGGTCTATTCCGACGCCGACCGCTTTACGAAAGCCGCGCTCACGGCGGATGAAGCCATACGCATCGGACCGGCGCCCTCCGCAGAAAGTTATCTCGATGTCGAAGCGGTGATTACCGCCTGCAAAAAGACGGGGGCGGAAGCGGTCCATCCTGGTTACGGCTTTCTTTCCGAAAATATCGGCTTTGCCGAAAGGCTGGCGGCCGAAGGCATCGTCTTCATCGGCCCGACACCGGAAAACATCGCCGATTTCGGCCTGAAGCACACCGCCCGGGAACTGGCGCATAGAAGCGACGTGCCTCTGCTTCCGGGATCCGGCCTGCTTGGCTCGGCCAAAGAGGCGCTCGCTGCGGCGAAAGCGGTCGGTTATCCGGTCATGCTGAAATCCACCGCCGGCGGGGGCGGCATCGGCATGCAGCTCTGCGCCGATGACGCCGCGCTGGAAGCGGCTTTTGAAAGCGTGCAGCGTACGGCGAAAGCAAGCTTTGGCGACGCCCGCGTCTATCTGGAACGGTTCGTGGCCAAGGCCCGTCATGTCGAGGTGCAGATATTCGGCGACGGCAAGGGACGGGTGATCGCGCTTGGCGAACGCGACTGCTCGCTTCAGCGCCGCAACCAGAAGGTCATCGAGGAGACACCCGCCCCCGGGCTTTCCGATGAGGTTCGGTCGCGCCTGCACGCGGCGGCCGTCTCGCTCGGAAAACAGGTGAGTTATCGCTCCGCCGGCACCGTCGAGTTCATTTACGATCCGGCCCGCGAGGAATTCTATTTCCTGGAGGTCAATACGAGGCTGCAGGTGGAGCATCCCGTAACCGAAGCCGTCTTCGGCATCGATCTGGTCGAATGGATGATCCGTCAGGCCGCCGGTGAGGATGTCCTGACCGGCGCAGAACAGCTGACACCGAAGGGGGCGGCCATCGAGGCGCGTGTTTATGCGGAAATGCCGCATGCCGATTTTCGCCCGAGCGCCGGTCTTCTGACCGAGGTGGTCTTTCCCGAAGATGCCCGGATCGACGGCTGGATAGAAACCGGCACGGAGGTAACGCCTTTTTATGATCCCATGCTTGCCAAGATCATTGTCACGGGCGCGGATCGCAAGGCAGCGATCGCCAGTCTCGGTTCTGCCCTGTCGCACACCGCGATTTCAGGCATCGAGACCAACCTAGACTATCTCAAGGCGATTGCCGGCTCCGACCTTTTCCGAACCGGCAATGTCGCGACCACGGCGCTGAAGGATTTCTCCTTCGTGCCTGCCGTGGTCGAGGTTATTGCGCCCGGAGCGCAATCGAGCCTTCAGGAACTGCCTGGCCGTCTTGGCCTGTGGCATGTCGGTGTGCCGCCGAGCGGGCCTATGGACGAACGGTCTTTCCGGCATGCGAACCGGCTGGTCGGCAATCATGACCATACGGCGGCGCTGGAAATCACCGTTTCCGGGCCGGTGCTCAGGTTCTTTGCGGATGTGACGGTGGCCCTTGCCGGCGCGGAAATGCCGATGACGTGCGACGGTGAACCCGTTCCGCATAATACTCCGATCACCATCAGGGCCGGGCAAACGCTTACCATCGGCCAGATCGGCGGTGCGGGGCAGCGGGCCTATCTGGCGGTGGCCGGCGGTTTTGATGCGCCGGTCGTGTTCGGCTCGCGCGCCACTTTCGGGCTTGGCCAGTTCGGCGGCAACGCCACCGGCACTTTGCGCGCCGGCCAGGTCCTCCGCCTCGCCCGCGCGCCTCAGGCCGATATGAAAGCCGCCTCGGAGCCTGCCGACCTGACCCGCGAATGGTCGGTGGGCGTGCTCTATGGCCCCCATGGCGCACCGGATTTCTTCCTTGAGGACGATATCGAGACCCTGTTTGCGACCGAATATGAGGTGCATTTCAATTCTGCCCGCACGGGTATACGCCTCATCGGCCCTGCGCCGAAATGGGCGCGCGAGGACGGCGGGGAAGCCGGACTTCACCCCTCGAACCTCCACGACAATGCCTATGCCATCGGCGCGATAGATTTTACGGGCGATATGCCGATCATTCTCGGGCCGGACGGCCCGTCCCTCGGCGGCTTCGTTTGCCCGGCGGTGATTGCCGCGGATGAGCAATGGAAGATGGGACAGTTCAAACCGGGCGACAAAATCCGCTTTCATCCAGTTGCGCGGGCGGAAGATCCCATCGCCGGTCCCATCGTCAAACGTATTGGGGAGAATGCCGGCTCCCCCATTCTCGGCCGTCTTGATGACGGCGAGGTTCCGGTCGTTTATCGCCGGCAGGGCGATGACAACCTTCTGGTCGAATATGGGCCGATGCAACTCGATGTCAGCCTGCGCCTGCGCAGCCATCTTTTGATGCAGGCGGTGCGGGAAGCCGGCGTCCCCGGTCTCATAGACCTGACACCCGGCATCCGTTCGCTACAGATTCACTATGATGGATCGCATGTGACGCGTGGCCGGTTGCTCGGTCTTCTTTCCGAGATCGAAAGCGGCATGCCTCCCGTTCACTCGGTAAAGGTGCCGAGCCGCACCGTCTGGCTGCCGCTGTCCTGGGACGATCCGGATGCGGCGCTGGCGATGCGCAAATATCAGGAGCTGGTGCGTCCCAATGCGCCCTGGTGCCCCTCGAATATTGAATTCATCCGCCGCATCAACGGTCTGAACGACGAGCGGGCGGTGAAAGACAAAATCTTCGACGCCTCCTATCTCGTCATGGGGCTTGGCGATGTCTATCTCGGCGCCCCGGTTGCCACTCCTCTCGACCCGCGCCATCGCCTTGTCACGACAAAATATAATCCGGCACGCACGTGGACGCCGGAAAACGCCGTCGGCATCGGCGGCGCCTATATGTGCATCTACGGCATGGAGGGACCGGGCGGCTATCAGCTGTTCGGGCGCACCATCCAGATGTGGAATACGTGGCGCCAAACCCCGGTCTTCGGCAAGGACAAACCCTGGCTGCTCGATTTCTTCGATCAAGTCCGTTTCTTTCCCGTCAGCCACGGCGAATTGACCGAAGCCCGCGCCGCCTTTCCCCATGGGGGTTATCCCGTCCGTATCGAAGAGGGCGAGTTTTCCTATGCGGATTACGAGGCGGAGCTTCAGAAGAATGCCGCCGCAATCGGCGCATTCAAGACGGGCCAGCAGGCCGCCTTCGAGGCGGAACGCCAACGCTGGAAAGATCAGGGGCTCGACAGTTTCGTTGTCGATGAAGGCATTGGTCCCGGCCTCGGGGGCGATATTCCCGATGGCTGCTTCGGCATTGAAAGTGCCGTGCCAGGCAATGTCTGGAAAGTGCTGGTGGAAAAAGGGCAGAAGGTGGCGGCCGGAGAAACGCTCGCCATCATCGAATCCATGAAGATGGAAATCACCGTCAACGCGCACGCCGCGGGCAAGGTGCGCGATCTCCGCGCCGGCCCCGGCCGCAATGTCAGGGCCGGCGATGTGCTGGTCGTTCTGGAGACCATTTAATGTTGCCGATCATTCTCGATATCGCGTCGCTGAAAGATGCCTATGCAAAGGGGCTGAGCCCGCTCGATCTCGTCGAGGAGATAATTCTTCGCATCGAGGCGTCGGACGATCCGGCGATCTTCATAACGAAGACGCCGGACGAGGATCTGCGCGCCGCCGCCCGCGACCTCCTGGCACGTGCCCCCAAGGCCAACAGCCTGCCGCTGTGGGGCATGCCTTTTGCCGTCAAGGACAATATCGACGTGGCCGACCTGCCGACGACGGCCGCCTGCCCGGCCTTTGCCTACCGGCCGCAACAGGATGCAACCGTCATCGCCCGGCTGAAGGCCGCAGGTGCAATCGTCATAGGCAAGACCAATCTCGACCAGTTCGCCACCGGGCTGAACGGCACGCGCTCGCCTCACGGCGCTCCGCGCTCCGTCTTCGACAAGTCTTATGTTTCGGGAGGCTCGTCTTCCGGCTCCGCCGTGGCGGTGGCGTCTGGCCTTGCCAGTTTCGCGCTCGGCACGGATACGGCCGGTTCCGGCCGCGTGCCCGCCGCCTTCAACAATATTGTCGGTATCAAGCCCACGCCCGGACTGGTGCCGAACGTCGGCGTCGTACCCGCATGCCGCTCGGTGGATGTCGTGACCGTTTTTTCCGCCACGGTAGGCGACGGCGTGGAGGTGCGCAGGGTCATGGACGGTTATGACCCCGGCGATCCATTCTCGCGCAGGGCAAAGCCGGCCGCCCTGCCGGCTGCCGGGCTGCGCATTGGTGTGCTTGAGCCCGGGGAACGCGAATTTTTCGGCAATGCCGCTTTCGAGGCGCTTTATGACGCAGCTGTCGAAAAAGCGAAAATGCTCGGCGCAGACATCGTCTACTTCGACTATGCGCCGTTCCGTCAGGCCGCCGAGCTGCTCTATAACGGTCCGTGGGTGGCCGAGCGTCTGGCGGCGGTGAAGCATTTCCTTGGGACCAATACCGACGATTTCGATCCCACCGTAAGGGCAATCATCGAGGGGGCAAGGCGATACGATGCCGTCGACGCCTTCGAGGGACTATACGGGCTTGAGGCGCTTCGCCAGAAGGCATCAGCGGAATGGGCGAAAGCCGACGTGTTGATGCTGCCGACATCGCCGACCACCTACACGGTGGAGGAGATGCGCGCAGATCCGATCGCGAAGAACGGTCATTTCGGGCGATATACCAATTTCGCCAATCTGTTCGGCTATGCGGCCATCGCTATTCCCGCGGGCTTCGATGTCGCGGATCATTTGCCGGCGGGTGTCACCCTGTTCGGCCCGGCCTTTTCCGACGATGCGCTGGCGCCATTTGCCGATATGCTGCACCGCGCATTGCAGCCCGGCATGGGCAAGGACCGCAAGGCTGCCCTGCCGGAAGCTTCGAAAGTGGCGGATACCGATGACGGGCTGGTGCCGATTGTCGTCGTCGGCGCCCATCTCACCGGCATGCCGCTCAATCACGAACTCACAGGCCCCGGCGGCCGGCTGATGAAATCCTGCCGCACGGCCGGCGACTACCGGCTATTCGTCTTGCCGAATACCGTTCCACCGAAACCCGGCCTGCTGCGGGAGCCCGGCTTTGAAGGCGCGGGTCTGGAGGTGGAGGTCTGGAAGGTGACGCCCGAAGCCTTCGGACGTTTCGTGCAGAACATTCCCGCCCCGCTCGGCATCGGCAAGGTGACGCTGGACGACGGGTCACAAATCTCCGGCTTCCTGTGCGAACCCTATGCGCTCAAGGGTGCTTTGGAAGTGACAGGCCTTGGCGGTTGGCGCGCCTATATCCGATCGATCAAACAAGAGGAAAGGAAAAGCCATGCGTGACATTTTTTCAAGATATCTGGGCATCCTCCGGCGAGGAATGATGATGCTTTTAACTGCGAGAGCCGGAATGTATTGGGGCCGAGGAGGTCGCAACGGCTAAGTGCGGTTTCATCGCAATCGCCGTTCCGGGCATCGGAGACGCCACATCGAACAGGCGACACTGTCTTCGCCTGTTCGACCCTGAACGTTCCTCGCCCCGGCAAACCGGGAAGCGGTCTTAGCGACCGGGCGCTTATTCGAGGCTCTTGATCGGGTCTTTCGGCGCCGGATCGAAGCCCACGAGTTCGACGGTCAGTTTCGTATAGGTGCCGTCGGCCACGATGTCGGCGAGCGCCCTGTTCACCGCCTTCACCAGCTCGGGCTTGCCCTTCTTGATGGCGAAACCTTTCTGGACGTGGCTGACGAAATCCGGCGTCATTTCGAGGGGAAGGCCGGAATTCTTGATCGCCCATGCACCGGCGATCGCATCGGTAATGGTCGCGTCGATATTGCCGTTGACGAGGTCCTGAATCGCGTCCGATTCAGCCTTGTATCCTTTGACGACCGCACCCTTTTCCTCGGCGATTTTTGCGAAGGTGGAAGAGACGAGCGCACCGACGGTCTTGCCTTTCAGATCAGCGGCACTTTTGATGGCCGAGCCTTTCTGGACGACGATGCGACCGCCCGATTCCAACCAGCCATTGGCAAAGGTAACGCGCTTCTGCCGCTCTTCGGTTATATCCATCGAAGCGCTGATGATATCGTACTGATCCGCCTGAAGGCCGACCAGCAGGGAGTCCCATTTGATCAGGACCGGCGTGTAGGTGAGGTCGAGGCGCTTTGCCACTTCCTTCATCACACGAATTTCCAGACCGTCGAGCGTTCCATCCGGGGCACGCATGCTGAAGGGCGAAAAGGTTCCTTCCGTTGCGACCTGCAGCTTCCCGGGCTCCAGCAACTCAAGTTCTGCGGCAAAGACCGGAGCGTTGGGGATGGTCGCAGCGAGCGCCACGACGGCAAATGCGATAGATTTGAATTTCATGACTCGTTCCCTTATTGATTTTTTGCATTTTCCTGTTCGTCGGGAGGCATTGGCGTCACCCGCAGTCGATCCTGCGGATCGCTCCGCCGGATATTTCAGGCATTGCTGAGAACCGTCGGGGCCTCAGCTTGAAAGGGCATAACGGCGTTCCAGCAAGGCTGCGAGCTGTGTCAGCACCGTCGTAAGCAGGAGATAGATGACGGCCACGGCGATGTAGAACTCGAAAGGCCTGAATGTTGCAGCAATCAGCGTCTGGGCATAAAGCGTCAGCTCCACGACGGTGATCGTCGATAGCAGCGATGTATTCTTCAACGTCGAAATGGCTTCATTCGTGACTGAAGGCAGGATGATGCGGAATACCTGCGGCAGGACAATGCTGCGCATGGTTTCCGCCGGGCTGAACCCCAGCGCCAGAGCCGATTCCGTTTGCCCGCGCGGGATGGCGGACAGGCCTCCCCGGATGATTTCCGCGACATAGGCGCCGCTATTGACGCCGAGCGCCAGCACGCCGGCGGTGAAGGGCGAGAGCTTCACGCCGAATTGCGGCAGGCCGAAATAGATGATGAAGACCTGGATCAGGGTTGGCGTGCCCCGAACGAACCAGACGTAGAAGGCGGAGGCGGCACGCACCGCGCGCCACGGCGAACGATGGCTGAGCGCCGCAAGCAGGCCGCAGCCCCAGCTGAAGATAATGGTCAGGATCGTCAACCAGAACACCGTCCAGGCAGCCAGCAGAAATCCCGGACCGTAAAGCTGCACTTCGTCGATAAAATTCGCCATCGTCGTCACGCTCCCCCGGCGCCATCTGCTGCGCCGCTGGGGGCAAGCTGGTCATGCAAAATGCGGTGAAGAAATTGCCGCAGGCGATCGCTCTGCGGGTTGCGAAGAATGTCGGGTGCGCCGGTTTCAGCGATGACGCCCTTGTCGAAAAAGAGCACACGCGATGAAACGTCGCGCGCAAAGGCAATTTCATGGGTCACCAGCAGCATGGTCATGCCGTCCGCGGCCAGGGAAGCCATCAGCACCAGCACCTCATGGACAAGTTCGGGATCGAGCGCGGAGGTCACCTCGTCGAAAAGCATCAGGCGCGGTTTCATGGCGAGCGCCCGGGCGATGGCGACGCGCTGCTGCTGGCCGCCGGACAGGCGTGCCGGATAGCTGTGGCGTTTCTCATAAAGGCCGATGCGGGAAAGCAGGGCCTCCGCCTCTTCGACAGCCTGGCTTTTGGGTCGTTTCAGCAACCGGACCGGAGCATGGATGACATTTTCCAGAACCGTCATATGCGGCCAGAGATTGTAACTCTGAAACACCATGCCGACGCGGGCGCGGAGGGCCTGCAGCTGCGAGGGCGTCGGGAAAAATCGCGATTCCGGTCGGAAATCGAAAGACAGGTTGTCGAATTCGAGATAGCCCGACTGGGGCATTTCGAGACCGTTTATCGAACGCAGGAAGGTGCTCTTGCCCGAACCGCTCGCGCCGATTATGGATACCACCTCACCCGGTTCGACACTGAGCGAAACACCTTTCAGAACCTCGTTTTCCCCGAAGCTCTTGCGGATATCCCGCAGGTTCAAAACCGGTCCGGTCATGGGGTCGTCTCCTTGTATTCATCGACGATCTGCACCGCGACATCCCTCGGCGTGCGGTCCACACCGTTGATCTCCGTAATGTCCTGGGGACAGGCGGACAGCACGAGCAGCAGATCCATCTCGGCCCTCAGCGCCACATGGTCACCCGCCGCGGATGCCGGCGGGCGACGGTCGAGACTGCCATCGGCGTTCACCGCCACATTCATGAAAAGGTTGAGAGACGCCGGCGTCTGGGCGGCGACAATACCCTTCTCCGCCAGCGCCTCATGGAAATTTCCGGAACAGCTGCGATGAAAACCCTCGAATCCCAGTTGCCGGTAAAGATCCGCATTGCATGGGCAGAGCAGCGTATCATGCCGCAGGGCGGCACTGTCGCTCACCAGCGTCATCATGGCTCTTCTGCGGTTGCTGAAGACACCCATGCCGCGCTCAATGAAAATATTACTGTTAACCGAGCGCGTGTGATCCATCGAGCTCATCTCAGATGGATCTGCTGCCGCAACAGCCCACGCGTCCACGACCTGGTTTCCGTGGGAATTCGTAACGATGGCAACCTCGCCGGCCAGCATGCGATAGGCTGCGCCCTGACCGGCCAATAAATTCTGCACATTTTCAGTCATCGGACACCGTTGGAAGGAATGCTGAAACCGGCGAGACGGCGGTAAGCAGGCGATAGACCCGGATCGACACCGGTCGGTCGAAACAATTTATATTCAGTATACCAACGGAATTCAATAAAGATTTTCAACTATTTATAGCAAATATATTAGGCTAAACAGCCACAAATCGAGCAGTAAGATGCACAAAATTGCATCATTTATGCGTCCCGCACCATTCGCTTGCACTGCCATCGATTGCGGGATACGTTTGGTGTACCTAAAAATTCGACCCGACGGTCTTCCGGTCGAAATCCGCAAATGCGAGCTTCCGGAAGGATTGGGCATTGATGGAAATGCTGTCCGAGTTTGCCGCAGGTCCCGGTGGATCGGCGCGCGAAGACCGCCCGGCCAAACAGCAGATTGAATGGAGTGGAACGCGTGATCCGGTATTTTGCAATCGAGGAATATGAAAGCCGCTGGCAGCGGGTTTTGCGCGAAATGCAGCGCCGTGGCTATGAAAGTGCGGTGGTCTTCGGCCGCGGCGGCGGAACCACTGACAATTGCGGCGACATACTCTATCTTTCCAACCATTACGCCATCAGCGGCGGCATGGATTCCCTGATATGGACCGCACGGTCCTTTTCCGGGATCATTCTACAACAGGGTCAAGAGCCGCAGCTTCATATCGATGAGCCGGAAGTGCGCACCGATCTCGTCTCTATCCGCGATACGCATTGTTCCAGCCATCCTTTCCGAAGCATGGCGAAAGCCCTGGTCGAAAAGGGCATCAAAGGGCGTGTCGCAATAATCGGCACGCAGTTCATCCCCGTCAAATATTATCAGCAATTGCTTCAGGACGCTCCAGACATTGAGTGGGTAGCCGAGGACGATCTGATCCGCTCCGTCCGGCGCATCAAAAGCCTGAAGGAACTGGAGTGCTATCGCGTTGCCGGCGAAGGCGCGACGGCCGGCCTGAACAGGTTGATGGAAGGCCTGACCGGCGGCCTTTCCGAGCAGGAAGCGGCGGGAGAGGCGGCCCGTGAAGTGGTGCGGCGCGGCGGCCGGCTGCAGATGATCGGCTGCAACCATGGCGAAACGCTTGGTTTCGACCAGCGTTTTCCCCTGACCGGCTATAGCGCGGACACACCAAAGCCCGGCGACATCGTTACGGGCACCATCCATGCGGCATTTTTTCAGGGCTATTATCTCGACCCCGGCCGCACCGGCATATGCGGCAAACCGACAGCGGACCAGCGACGGCTGATCGAAGCTGCGGCCAATATCGTTCATCGTCTTTCCGACATGATGCGGCCGGGCGTGAAGCTCATCGATATTGCCGCTGAAGGCGACCGTCTGACGCAGGCCTTCGGAGGCTCGGTATCCGCCATCATGAAGAACTTCCCGTTTTATGGCCACAGCATCGGTCTCGGCTTCGAACAGCCGAGAATTTCAACCAGCATGTCGCAGCCTGAAGATATCGCCGAGGAAAACATGGTGTTCGGTATCGAATCCTTCCTTTCGCTCGACGGTGTCGGCGCGGCTTTTTATGAGGATATCATCATCGTCGGGCGCGACGGCAACGAGCTTCTGACCCGTTCGCCCAGCCACTGGTGGTAATTTTCCGGCAAGCGACGGTCGGCATGCGGCTACAGAGTTCATCGGGGGCGGCCATCAGCCGCCGCCCTTGTCTTTTATTTTAGTGGGCGAAAACGCCGTCGAAATCCTTAAAGCCCTTCACCTCGATCGGATTGCCGCTCGGATCGAAGAAGAACATGGTGCGCTGCTCCCCCGGCTCGCCTTCAAAGCGGATGACCGGCGGAATATCGAAGACCACACCGGCATCTTCCAGACGCTTCGAAAGCGCGAACCAGTCATCGAGAGGCAGTACGACACCGAGATGCGGCATCATCACCATGTGATTGCCGACCTTGCCGGTCCGGGTAACCTCAAACGGTTTGCCCAGATGCATCGAAATCTGGTGGCCGAAAAAGTCGAAATCCACCCAGCTATCGGTGGAACGGCCCTCCTCGCACCCGAGAACGCCGCCATAGAAGCGACGCGTTTCGTCAAGGTCGGTGACGTGATAGGCAAGGTGAAAAAGTGAACGCATTTCAAACTCCTTTCAATTTTTAAAGGGAAATGGCCGCTATCGGGCATCAGCGGATGGTCAGGTCACGCGGCAGGCTGGAGAGAGGTTCCGCCCCCGTCTCTGTCACGATGACTGTTTCGGATGCGCCAACCGTCCACACGCCATAGCTGCGCAGCGTGGCTGGCAGGTGGAACACCATGCCGGGTTCGATTATCCTGTCGACGCCGGTAAACAGGCTTAACAGCGCGCCTTCGCCCCAGTCCGGCGCAAAAGCGGTTCCCATGGAATAACCGATGCGTTTGCGGAAGGCGGCATTGTAACCTGCCGCGTCGATCACACGTTGCGCGGCCTCATGGGGTTCGGCACATGAAACACCGGGCCGAATGGCGGCCAGCGCCGCATCGAGGGCTTTCAACGCGCAATCCATCATTCGCCGGGCTTCGGCGGGCGGAGAACCGATCCACACGGTACGCATCAGCGCGGCGTGATAGCGCGCATGGCAGGCGGCGAGTTCCAGAAAAACCGCATCGCCATTCTCAAGCTTGCGGCGTCTCCAGGTCATGTGGGGCAAACCGCTGCGCGGCCCGGAAGATACGAGCGGCTCCATGGCCATGACCTCCGAGCCCGCCCTTGTGGCGGCATCCAGCATGGCGGCGGCTATCGCGTTTTCGTCGGTTCCGGCGGCGCAGGCGGCGATGCCGGCCGAAAGCCCCGCCTCGGTATAACCCGCCGCCAGCCGAATGGCCTCCAGCTCGGCTGCGGACTTTATCGTCCGCAGCGGCGAAAGAATGGAGGAACCGTCCGGGATGGACGCAACACCCATCTGCTCCGCGATTTTTGCGGCAAGTACCGGAGAAACAAACCAGCCGTCCAGTTCTATGGCCGGCCGCTCGATATGCCGCTTTTTCAAGAGGTCGACCAAGGCGACCGCCGGGTTTGCGCCATCCTGATAGGCGACGACGTCGTCCAGCCAGGTATTGGCGATGGATCCTGCCAGTTCAAGCTGCCGGACGAGAAGCGTCGGCGGTCCATTCACCGGCATGATCAACGCCTGGAAAGCGAAATATCCGGCCGTCTGCCGCCCGGTCAGCCAGTAGATGTTTTCAGGACCGGTGACGACGAGCGCTTCATGACCCGCATTGCGGATGGCGGTGCGCGCACGATCTTGCCTCGCGGCGAACTCCTCCCCGGGGAAAGAGGCGTCACACCCCTGCAAATCGGCGAATTCCTGCATGAAACTGTCCATATCGTCGTGCTCGGCTTTTGCATGAGAAGCTGGCAAAAGCGTCTCAAGACCGGAATGAAGAAAGAAAAAACGCTGGCGGGTGCCGGTTTCAGGGGCGGCTCAGCCATCCCAGAAAACGGCTTTTCACGCTTTCGAAATGCGCCTCCATGGCGGCGGAAGCCTTCTGCGGATCCTGCGCTTCAATGGCGTCGATAACCGCAATATGTTCGCGCGCCTGCTCGGCAAAACGGTCATGCGTGCGGGTGATTGTGCAGCGTCGGGCGATACTGCGCATTTCGGTCAGCATGGCAGGCAAAAGCTCAAGCCCGGCGGCGGCGGCCACGGCCTCGTGAAACTGGTCGTCGTCCAGCCAGAACTGATCGAAGGCCACGTTCCTGCCATCCGCATAAGCCTGCATGATTTGCCGCGAATGTTCGAGCGCCTCGGGAAAGGGGCGATCAGCGGCGCGGGCCGCAGCAGCGCTCTCCAGCAAGCGCCGTATCTGCACGATTTCCAGCAACTGCTCCACCGTGACGGGCCGAACCATCAATGCGCCATTGGCGAGCCGCGAAATCACGCCCTCTTTTTCAAGCCGGGAGACTGCCGCCCTCAGCGGCGTGCGGGAAATGCCGGATTCGAGCGCCAGGGCTCTCTCCGTCAGAACGTCACCGGCTTTGAACTTCCCCTCCAGAATGCGTTGTTTGACATCCGTATAGGCCTGCTGGGTCAAAGTTTCCTTTTCGCTCATGCTCTCTCCCCTTTACCGAGCCGACCAGGTCTGTTGCAGAATATCAACGGCATGCGCCAGATCGGACGGATCCATGGCCTCATCCGGGTTATGGCTGCCGTTCCAGTTCCGAAGAAAGACCATCACCGATTCCCATCCCGCCTGGGCAAATGCCGCGGCATCATGCCCGCCGCCCGATAACATCTGCCGGGGCGAGATGCCGGTTCGCTCGGCCGCAGCGGCTATCTGCCGGCCGAGGGCGGAGGACAGACGGGTGGGCTTGCTGCGGGACTGAACGCCGGTGACGACGCGCACGCCCCTTCGTTTTTCGATCTTCTCGATTTCCTGTCGGAAAATGCCATCCGCCCGGTCCAGCACCGCATCATCGGCGCTGCGGATATCGATGCAGAAATCCACCCGGCCCGGAACCTTGGCGAAAGCATGTTCACTGCTTGCCGCATCCACCCGGCCGAAGGTAACGGCAAGATCGTGCCCTTCCGCCAGAATTCCTTCCCAGGCCCTGTCCATGGCGACGATGAGATCCGCAAGGGCAAAAACGGCATCCGAGCGGGCATCACGCGGCGCGCCGCCCGAATGGCCCCAGACCCCTTCAATCCGCGCTTCACGGTAACGCAGGCCGCCGCGCACGCCATCAACGACGCCGAAAGCCTCGCCGGCATTGTCAAGCACCGGCCCCTGCTCGATATGCAATTCCACGAAGCGCGCCGGCGGCAGTCCCGGCCCGCGCAGGACGGCGTCCGGGTCGCCCCCGAGTTCCTTCATGTGCTCGGCGAGTGTTCTGCCGCTGTCGGCGCGGCGCGCCTGCATTTCCGGCGCCGTGAGCCGGCCAAGCGCCGCGCGCGACCCGATATAGGAGACTGGAAACCAGACGCTTTCCTCCGCTCTCGTCACCGTCACGACAAAATCTGCCGGCGGCGCCTGCCCGCTTTTCACAAATGCGGTGACGAGTGCCATGGCGCCCACCACACCTGCCGTGCCATCATAGGCGCCGCCCATTGGTACGGTATCGAGATGCGAGCCGATATAAAGCGGCGTGGCCTGCCGGTCTCTGCCGGGCAGCCGGGCAAAAAGGTTCAGCGCGGCATCTTGCGTAACAGTGAGGCCAAGGGCTTCACATTCTTCGGCAATCACCTGATGCGCTTTGCTTTCCAGCGCACTGTAGGAAGGCCGGGTAAAACCGGGGCCTTCCGCTGAAATGGCATTGATGCGGTCCAGCAGACGGTTGACCGTCTCTGCGATCACGGTTTGCGTCATACCATCATCTCCTGCGGCGCATTGAGCGCGGTGACCGGGCGTTCGCCCGCAAGCGCCGTCAAGACATGCCTTGCAGAGCCAAGAGCCACGCGGCGAAGCGCTTCCAGCGTCGTGCCGCCAAGATGCGGTGTGAAAATCACCCGGCCGCCAGCGGCCAGAGGTCCGGTCGGCGCGCCAGGCGAATAAACATCCAGCCCGGCTGCGGCTATGCGGCCGGTGTCGATGGCGCGGGCAAGGGCAGCCTCATCCACCAGTCCCGCCCGTGCCGTGTTGATAAATATCGCGCCCGGTTTCACCGCTGAAATGGCCTGCTCTCCGAACAGGCCGCGTGTTTCCGCACGGAGCGGCGTATGCAGGGAAATCAGATCGGCCTGCCTCAGCCCGTCTTCAAGTTTGTCAGCCCGTTCGAAGCCATCGAGATCGGCCACCCGTGGCGAATGGACCAGCACCCGCATATCCAGAGCGGCCTTCAGCATCCGGCCGAGCCCGGCACCGGTCGCTCCCCAGCCGACGATAAGGGCGGTCTTGCCGGACAATTCGGAAAAACTCTCCGTCTCGCGAAAGCCACGGACCCCGGCTCTCTCGCTGCGGTCGGCAGCAGGAATACGTCTTGCGGCGGCTAAAGCCAGACCGAGCGCCAGCTCGGAAACCGAGCGGGCATTGGCGCCGGGGGTGTTGCAGACCAGAACGCCCTTCGCCGTCGCCGCTTCCTTGTCGACAGCGTCATGGCCCGTGCCGTGAACGGCGATGACCCGCAGTCTGTCGCCCGCCTCGATGGCCGATGCAGACAGGCCTGCATCGCGCGTGATGACGGCGTCGCAACCCTTGATCATTGCGGCCACGGTCGCCATGTCCGGTTTTGGACACAAAACCGGTTCAACCCCCGCCACGCGCAGAAGGGTGAGGCCGTCGGCATGAATAGGCTGGACGATAAGGCATTTCATGCGTCCCTGTTCCTTTCGGGAAATTGTTCCAGTTTTTCAAGAATGGCGTCGCGGGCGTGAACGATATGGCGGGCCATGAGCGCGCCTGCCCGTTCCCCGTCGCCGGCGCGCAGGGCGGCAATCATCTCCAGATGTTCGTCGCAGCTTTTCAGAAAACGATCCGGCACCTGGGCATGATCGAACATGCAGGTACGGCGGCGCAAATCCTCGATCGTGCTCACCATCATCTCGCTGCCTGTGGAAAGCGCGAGCGTCCGGTGGAAAGCATCGTCCACGCGGCGCTGCTCATCGTCCTCGCCGGGGCCATGCTGTTGCAAATGCCGTATCCGGGCTTCCAGCTCGCCAAGCTCCGGCCGGGCCATCGCCGCCTGTCTGGCGCAATGAGTCTCCAGCACCTGACGAAGGAAGAAAATCTCCTCGACCTCCTCCGCCTTCAGCCGGCGAATTTTGAGAAACCGTCCTTCCTGCGTGGCGAGACCCTCGGCCTCGATCCGCTTGATCGCCTCACGCACGGGCGTCCGGGACATATCCAGCAGATCACCCAGTTTCGCTTCCTGCAAAGCGTCACCCGGCGTCAGCGCACCGGACAGGATCATTTCGATGATCTTCCCGTAAGCCTGCTTGGCAAGTGGCTGATTCATGATGGCATACCTCCTGAAACATCGTCCGTTTCCGACTTTTCTACCAGATTTGCCATGCGTTCGCGCAAGGCCGTGCGCTCCGCAATCAGAAGCTCTTCGGCTTTTTCCCGTGAAATGGCCGCGAAAGAGACATGTCGGCCGCTCGGAACCTGGGCAAGCCGGGGCAGATCGACGGTGGCGACCGTTGCGATTTTCGGATAGCCGCCTGTCGTCTGGCGCTCCGCCATCAGCACGATGGGCCGTCCCGACGCCGGGACCTGTATCGATCCCGCGCAGGTTCCGTCGGAGACGATATCGTGCCCGCCTTCGGCATGAACGGCGTGTCCGTCCAGCATCTGCGCCATGCGATCCCGGGCGGGCGAAACGATGAAGGAGGCTTTCAGGAAAGCCCGCTGGGTTTCGGCAGAGAAATAGTCGTCCTGTGGGCCGGGAACAATGCGGACGGGACCGCCGGACCGCCGCCAGAGTTGCCGGAGCGCCAGATTGGCGCCGGGATTATCCCGGCCGAGCAGCAGGCGGTCACCCGCCTGCAAACGACGTCCTTCGTAACCGCCGAGACCCGTTCGCACATGGGTGGCACGCGAACCGAGCACAGGTACGGTATCCACGCCGCCGGAGACGGCGAGATAGCCCCAGACGCAATCGCGCAGGGCGCCGATCGAAAGCACATCATCGGGCAAAAGAGTATAGCTCTCCCAGGGCGACAGCTTTCGTTTGCCGAGGCGGATATCAACAGCGCCTCCGGTCACGGCGATGCGTGCCGGCCGCAAAACGGAAAAGCTGCCCCCGGTGCCGCCAAATTCTATTGCCGCGCTGTTTTCGACATTGCCGACCAGCGCGTTGGCAATTCGGAAAGAAGGCATATCCATGGGGCCTGAACCGGAAACGCCGGCATGGCTCAATCCCCTGCGGCCGAGATCCTGAACGGTGGCCATCGGCCCTATCTGCTGGATGACGAGAAAACTCATGAAAGCTGCGCCTCCATGACGGGCTGGCCGGCGGCGACCGCCCGGTCGAGCTCTGCGGCCTCGTCTTCGCTCACTGGCCAAAAACGGACCCGGTCTCCAGCCTGCAACAGAAACGGCTGCGGGCGATGCGGGTCGAAAAGCCGAAGCGGCGTGCGGCCGATGAAACGCCATCCGCTCGGCCCCGGCACGGAATTGATGCTTGCCTGCTTGCCGCCAATTCCAATCGCACTTGCCTCGATCCGCTGGCGCGGCGTGGCAAGACGCGGCGTATGCAATTTTTCGGGCAGGCCGCCGAGATAGGCAAAACCCGGCGCGAAACCGATCATATAGACACGATATTCAGCGGATGCGTGCAGGTCTATCAGGGCGGCAGGCGTCATTTCCTTCATGTCCGCCAGTTCCTGCAGGTCAAGCCCGACCGATCCGCCATAAACCACAGGAACATCGAAGCGTCTGGCCGGAACGCTGTTCACCGTCAACGTCATCAGGCGCCGGTGCAACTCCCGGTCAAGCGCATGGCCGCGAATGACGGACGGATCATAGATGACCATGAGGGACCGGTAGGTCGGCACCAGCTCCTCGACGCCTTCCACAGGCGTTGCAGAGAGATCTGCCGCAAGTGCGATGATGCGCTCGCTCACCGTTTCATCGATGGCATCGGCGAGTTCAACGGACAGGGCGCTGTCACCACAAACAAGAATGCGCGGAAATTTGCCGCCCATCGATTACACTCCCTCACGTGCACGCATGCGAATTCGATTCTCCCGCCAATCCTTCCTTGCTATTTCAGTATACCAATTGTATGTCAATGAAAAGATGCAATGAATGCGTGCTGCCTGATATCACGCGTATGAACTGGACGGGACCGGGTGACATCTCGCCCGGAAAGAGGGGCTATGGCGACGATCGATCTGAACTGCGATATGGGAGAAAGCTTCGGGGCATGGACCATGGGCGAAGACGAAGCAATGATGGAGCTGATTACGACGGCAAACATCGCCTGCGGTTTTCATGCCGGCGATCCGGTTGTCATGCGCGACACCATTCTTGCTGCCAAGGCAAGGGGCATCGCGGTCGGCGCCCACCCGTCTTTCATGGATATTTACGGCTTCGGCCGCCGCCGTATATCCGGCGAACGCCCCGAGGATGTGGAGGCCCAGCTGATCTATCAGATTGCCGCGATGCAGGGCATGGCCGCGGCGCTTTCCTGGCCCATCACCCATGTCAAAACACATGGGGCGCTGGGCAACATGGCTGCCGTCGATCAAGATCTCGCGCAGGCCTGCATCCGGGCCATCAAGGCGGTGGATCCGTCGCTGGTCTTTATTACGCTGCCCTATTCGGAAACCATGAAGGCCGCCGAAAGAGCGGGGCTGCGCGTTGCCTGCGAAGTCTATGCCGACCGCACCTATGACGATGCGGGAATGCTCACCTCCCGGCAGATGCAGGGTGCAGTGATCCACGATCCCAACCAGAGTGTGGATCAGGTTCTGTCCATGGTCTGCGACGGCGTAATCCCGACAACGGGCGGAAAAAAACTGCCGGTGGAAGCCGCCACCATCTGCGTTCACGGCGATACGCGCGGCGCCGTGGATATGGCGCGCGCCCTTCGTTCATCGCTCGCCCGACACGGGCTGCAATTTGCTCCTTTCGCCACATCAAACACCTGATCCGGGGACGTTCCATTGACACGCATTGTTTATCTGAACGGCGACTGGCTTGCCGAAGCCGACGCCAAGGTTTCCGTTTTCGACCGCGGCTTTCTGTTTGCGGACGCGATCTATGAAGTCACCGCCGTGATCGGCGGGAAGCTGATCGATTATGCCGGCCACAGCGCCCGCCTTCAGCGCTCGCTCGCCGAACTCGGCTTGACCTGCCCGCTCGAAGCGGAGGAACTTCTGGCCGTTCACCGTGAAATCGTGCGCCTGAACCAAATGGACGAAGGTCTGATCTATCTGCAAATCTCCCGTGGTGTGGCGGATCGCGATTTCGTTTTTCCGGCCAATGCCACGCCGACGATAACCCTCTTCACCCAGACAAAACCCGTGCTGGACAATCCGCGCACGGAAACCGGCATTGCCATCGCCACCATGCCGGACTGGCGCTGGGAGCGGCGCGACATCAAGACGGTACAGCTTCTCTACCCCTCGATGGCCAAGATGGAGGCGCTCAAACGCGGCGCGGACGATGCATGGCTGGTGGAGGATGGTTTCGTGACCGAAGGCAGCGCCGCCAATGCGCATATCGTCAAAAAGGACGGCACGCTGGTCACGCGCGAACTTTCCAACGCACTTTTGCACGGTATCACCCGCGGAAGCATTCTCGATCTTGCGCAGGGCGCCGGAATTGCCGTCGAACAGCGCGCATTTACGGTGGATGAGGCAAAGGACGCAACCGAAGCCTTTATCACATCGGCGACAAATTTTGCCATGCCGGTCGTCAAGATCGATGAAGCCATCATCGGCGACGGCAAGCCAGGTCCGGTGTCGAGGACACTGCGTGAGCTTTACATAAAAACCCGCCTTGCGTCGGCGATCTGATTTTCAGTCCGCATGCAGTGGAGCCGCCGCGCCCGGCGGTTTCACAAGCCTGCCCCCTGCCCGGCGCACAGCGGCAACGCCTTGCCGGACAATCTCACGGCAGCCTTGCATCGAAAATGACATGACGCCAGATATCGGTTGCGCGCGACCCGCCGCGCAGGCTGAACGCTCCTGCCGATCCACGCCTTTTCGGTAATTCTCTGAAACGCATTCCATTGCCGCCAGCGCCGTATAAGGGCCGGCGGGCAAGGGAATTCGCTCGAAATCGAACAAAGATTAATCACCTTATTGCGCCGCTCAAAAAACGCCCATATAGTTCCCGTCATTCGGAGTACGTGCTGTATACCGAAAATAACCGCGCCGTTCTGCCACCAAGGGACAGGAAGAGCCGGAAACAATAAGTGAGGGGATCACAACCATGAAAAACGCAATTCTCGCTGGGCTGACTTTGACGATTGCCGGCTTTGCAACCTCCGCATCCGCCGAAACGGCCTGGGACATGTCGGTCGTTTGGCCAGAGGGTAATTTTCACACCAAGAACGCGATAAAATTCGCTGAAACCGTAAAGACCGTCACGAATGGCGAGGTCGCCATCACCGTGCATTCCGGCGGGTCACTTGGCATCAAGGGCCCGGAAGGCATGACCGCCGTGCGCGACGGCATCGTTCCCGTCGCCGATATTCTGATGAGCCAGCAGGTGGGTGAAGCACCGGTACTGGGTGTCGAGACGCTGCCATATCTGGCCCCCACGATGCCTGACCTTGCGCTGTTGCACAAATTTTTCCGCCCCAAGATCGAGGAAGTCGCAACCTCGATGAACCAGAAGCTGCTTTACATGGTGCCGTGGCCGGGACAGGCCATCTATGCGCCGAAACCGATCGAAAAAATTGAAGACGTCAACGGCCTCAAGATCCGCGTCGTCGATGCGAACGGCCATAATTTCTTCCACGCCCTTGGCGCTCTTCCCGTCCAGATGCCATGGGGCGAAGTCGTCCCATCGCTTGCCGCCGGCACCATCAACGGTGTCACTACCTCCTCGTCGTCCGGTGTCGATGGCGCTTTCTGGGAGTTCATGAAAAACATGAGCACCTTCAACTGGCAGGCATCTTCCAACATCGTCACCGTCAATCTCGATGCCTGGAAGGCCCTGTCGCCTGAAAATCAGGCGGCGATCGAACAGGCATCAAAGAAACTCGAAGGCGAATTCTGGCTGGTCAGCCGGGCCGAGGACGAAACCAAGCTCGCCACCCTGAAGGAAAAGGGCATCACCGTCACGTCACCTTCTCCCGAACTCAAGGCCGCCCTCATCGAGCGCGCCAAGCCGCTGTGGGACGATTTTCTCAAGCGCGTGCCCGATGCGGCGCCCTATGTCGAAGCCTATCTGAAGGCGCGTAACTGACTTTCTCCCGTAGGAAATGAAAGGGCAGTCGGCAATCCCGGCCGGCTGTCCGCCTCCTTCTGCGCACTCCGGAGAAACATCATGAGAAATCCAGCCAGTCCCGCATTCGCAGCCATCATAACGCCGATCGACCGGTTGACGGAGGCTGCAAACCTGCTTGCAGCCCTGTCTCTCCTCGGCATTTTCATTCTCATCGCCTGCGAAATCCTTCTCAGAAACCTTGCCGGCTACTCCCTGCCATTCGCCTGGGATGTCGCCGCCTACCTGATGGCCACGAGCTTCATGCTCGCCGGCGCCAGCGCGCTGAAATCCGGTTCACATGTCCGCGTCACCGCAATAGGCGAGGCGCTTTCTTCAACCGGCGCGAGGCGGCTGGATATGATGGCATGCCTTGTCGGTCTTGTTATCTGCATTGCGCTTTCGGTCGCATTGACGGACATGACCATCCTTTCCGCGCTGCGCGGTTCAACCTCCTCATCGGTCACCCGCATTCCGCTCGTCTATCCGCAGAGCGCACTCGCAATCGGCGCGATCATCCTGAATTTGCAGATGCTGGCGCAGTTCCTGCGGCTTCTTCGCGGCGAAACACTTTCAACCGGCCCGGGACTGGAATAAATCATGGGAAAGATCACCTTCAGCCTGCTCGGCCTGATGACGCTCATTCTGGGCACCGGGGTCTGGATCGGCCTTGGCCTGGTCGGCACGGGAGCTGCGCTGGCAGCACTCTATCGCCCCGCTTTGCCGCTTTTCAAACTACTGGCCCAGCAAACCTGGAACACCCTGGTTTCGCCGGAAATGCTGGCCCTGCCGCTCTTTATCTTCATGGCGGAAATCCTGTTCCGAACGAAGATTTCAGAAGCGCTGTTCTCCGGCCTTGCCCCCTGGCTTCGGCATGTGCCCGGTCGGCTTGCCCATATCACCGTTCTCGGCTGCACGCTTTTCGCATCCGTCTGCGGCTCATCCGCGGCCACCACGGCAACGGTCGGGCGCATCACCGCAAAAGAACTTATTTCGCGCGGTTATAACCGCGACCTCATCACTGGCAGCCTTGCGGGAGCGGGAACGCTGGGCTTTCTCATTCCGCCATCGACGATCATGATCATCTACGGGGTCATGGCGGAAGAATCGATCCTGAAGCTGTTCATGGCGGGCATCCTGCCGGGCCTGCTGATGGCCGCATCCTATATGGGCTATATCGGCGTCAGGGCGCTGATGAATCCTGCCCTCGTCGGGGAGGCCCTTGCGCCCACCACCTTCATTGAAAAGCTGGTGGCGTTGAAGGATCTGGGACCGCTGCTGCTGCTCATCATCGGCGTGGTCGGCTCGATGTATGGTGGCATCGCCTCTCCGACGGAAGCGGCCGCGGTCGGCGTCGGCGGCGCAATCCTCATCGGCGCTTTCCAGAAGACGCTGAACCTTTCAAACCTCATGCAGGCCGCGAAACAGGCGGCCGATTCCTGCGCCATGATCGGCCTCATCATGGTCGGCGCGATGTTCCTGTCGACCGTCATCGGTTATCTCGGCATGCCGCGCTACATCGCCGGCATCATCGAGGGCTGGGGCCTTTCGCCATTCATGCTCATCATCGTGCTCCTGATCTTCTACATCATCCTCGGCACGGTGATGGAAGGGCTGGGCTGCATCGTCATGACGCTGCCGATCACCCTGCCGCTGGTCATGGCGGCCGGTTACAGCAAGGTCTGGTTCGGCATATTCATCGTCATCGTGGTGGAGATGGCGCAGGTCTCGCCGCCCGTCGGTTTCAACCTCACCGTCATCCAGCGCCTGACCGGCGACAGCATGGCCCGCATCACCCGGGCGACTATGCCGTTCTTCTTCATCATGTGCGCCTTTGTCCTGCTCATCGCCATCTTCCCGGAAATCATTTCGATCGTTCCGGATATGCTGGCGAATAATTGACGCAAACGGTTTGCCGGCCAACGCGCTCCCCTGCGCAAGGCCGACATCCACCCAGATCCGTCACGCTGCTGCGGTCCGTTCCGGATCGGCAGCGAAATCGCCAACCGACCCGGCGCCGCTGCGGTCAACCCCACGGGTTGGAACAGAACCCTTGCAACACAGGCGGCTCAAATAGGAACATGTCATGTCGCTCATAAACTCCAGTACCAAGGGTGTGTTCGTCATTGCCTGCACACCGTTTGCCGAAGGCGGTGCGCTCGACGGCGAAAGCATCAGCCGCATGGTCGACTTCTATTATGAAAAAGGCGCAGACGGGCTGACTATCCTCGGCATGATGGGAGAAGCACCCAAGCTCACCCAGGCGGAATCGATCGAAGTCACGAAGCTGACGCTGAAGCGTTCCGAAGGAAAACCGGTGGTGGTTGGCGTCTCCGCACTCGGCCTTGCCGCTATCGGCGAGCTGACAAAGGCAGCCATGGATCCGGGTGCCGCCGGTGTCATGGTCGCTCCACCATCCGCACTACGCACCGACGAGCAGATCATTACCTATTACCGCAACGTGGTCGATACTGTCGGCGCCGACGTGCCTGTGGTGCTGCAGGACTTCCCGCTCTCCACCGGCGTTCAGATAAGCTCGAAAACGCTGGGCGTCATCTTCGAGGCCCATCCCAGCATCGTCATGCTCAAGCACGAGGATTGGCCGGGTTTACAGAAGATCACCGACCTGCGTGAAGCGGAGGCCAAAGGTCGTCGCCGCACCTCGATCCTGTGCGGCAATGCCGGTGTTTTTCTGACCGAGGAAATGCAACGTGGCGCCGATGGTGCCATGACCGGCTTCGCCTATCCGGAAATGATGGTGGATGTCGTCCGTCTCAGCAATGAGGGCAGATACGAGGCCGCACAGGACTTGTTCGACGCCTATCTGCCGCTGATGCGCTACGAACAGCAGCCCGGTCTTGGCCTTGCAGTGCGAAAACATGTTCTGGCAAAACGCGGCGCTATCGCCAGCGCGACCCAGCGTCGTCCGGGTCCGGCGCTAAGTGTGCTTGCCGTAAAGGAAATCGAAAAGCTGATCGAACGTCAGGTGCATAAACTGGACTTGTTGCGTGGACGGACTTAATCCACTGCCGTTGTGCGCGGCATCGGTTTTCTGATTTCCCTGGAGATACAAGTCGAGTGTCACAGTTCGTCCAGTGTTTCGTTGAGTGACTCGATACTGCGCAGGCGGATACGGCCATTCGTACCAGCCTTTTCAAGGCAACGGGTGATGAGAATATGGCAAAGGGCCATCACTGCCGTATGATTGAACAGCGGGCCTGGCGCCAGCGTCTGGCACTGAAAATGCCAAGCCGCATTCGTCTCAAAGGGGGCTCCCTCGTCGGTCACGTAAAGAAGCTGCGCCTTTGTGCGTCGGATATGATCAATGATTGCATTGGATTGGGTGGTTCTGCGACGCAGCCCAAAGAAAACCACGACATCATTTTCGCCGACGCTGACCAGATGTTCGCCCATGGTCTGTCCGGCACCCGGGATGACAGCGATGCTTTCGATGACCTGTGTAAGCTGCCATTGCAGATAGGCTGCAAAGGGGTGGCTGCTGCGGAAGCCTATTACCCAGACCTTGCGTGCGTGAAGCAGCGCGGTGACGGCGCCGTCGAGTTGGCTTTCCGAAATTCCGAGAAATGTTGCTTCCAGATTGGCAACAGCCTGTGCGACATGTGCCTTGATCGACTGTTCCGCCCCGACATCGGTAGCGCTTGCCAGGAAGAGCCGGGAGCCCGTTTGCTTTTCCGCCCGGGCGTGGCGTCTGGCTTCTTCGTAATTCTCGTATCCAAGCCGCTTGATGAAACGTGTTACCGTTGCCTTGGAAACATGCGCGAGGGCTGCAAGCTCCTGAGCTGAGTAACTGGCGAGTTCGCCAGGGAAATCGCAGACAAACTCTCCAATCCGCTTTTCGGCGGGATGAAGCTCCGGCAGGGCCTGCCTGACGCGAAACAGAAACGATCTTTCCTTTGGCACTCGATACTCCGGCAAATTCTCCACGCACCAAGCTTCAGCCGCCGTCACACGGCTTGCAACAGAAAAAGCAACGAGGCGCACGATCGACAACGTCGGATATCCATCACCGCTGCAAGGTCGATACGTGGCTTTCCATTTCCAACACCTCAACAAGACGTTCCACCGCCGAACGGATCGGTGCGATAAGGGGCGCTGAGAGGACGCGTTGCAGATCATCGGCCGCCTGGCCGAGCGGCCCGCCGCCGATGATAACCACATCGGCACCGTCCTTTTCGATACATTCCCGAGCCGCGATTTCGAGCGCCGCGTGTAACGCCTCAGGATCTGAAGCAAGTCGTTGCGGATCTCCCTTCGTCAATCGGGTGCCGGTGAAGAACGATGCGACGCCGAATGTCTGCGCCTTGGCAGCAAAACTCTCGACAAGGTCGGGCGTCACAGTGGCGATCCCGAAACGTCGCCCACCGGCTGAAGCCTCCATCATGCTGGCATGGCAAATCCCGACCGACGGCAGACCGGTTACGGCCGCGAGACGCTCCAAACCCGGATCGCCGAACGCGCAGACGATCAAACCGTCGTTACGACCTGCCAGTTCGAGCCCCATTTCCACGACGCCATCGGCGGCGGCAGCCAATTGGGCATCATTGAGGATCATCGGCACGCCACGCCCTGCCGTCACCCCCTCAATTTCAAAGCTCCCCGGCAGGTAGCTGCGGGCGATGTTGGTCATCATCGCCGTGGTGGCGTGCGACGTATTCGGGTTGATAAGTCCTATGCGTTTCATCATTCCTGCGAGACCACGAGGGGTCACCCGCCCTATCTGGTTTCTATGGCGACCGGCGCTTACGCGCGTTCAATTCGGGAAAAGACATGCGACACCCGCCCGGCCGGAAAGTGGAGCGAGTGGCGGAACCTGCGTGCGGCAGAGATCCTTGACCTGTGTACAGCGTGGTGCAAAAGCACACCCCGGTGGCATAGCGGCCAGATCGGGTGGTGCCCCAGGAATGGTGATCAATCGGTCACGTCCATCGGCGAGTTCGACGCGGGCACCAAGCAGGCCCTTCGTATAGGGATGACGCGGATTGCGGATGATATCGCCGACCAGCGCCTCCTCCACAATACGACCGGCATACATGACCGCGATACGGTCCGCTACCTCGGCCGCCACGCCGATGTCATGGGTGACGAAGATGACTGACAGGCCATATTCCCGCTGTAGCTCTCTAATGAGCAGCAGGATCTGGATTTGAACCGTCGCATCGAGTGCGGTCGTCGGCTCGTCGGCCAGCAAGACCTTGGGATTGCAGGCAAGCGCCATTGCGATCATGGCACGCTGAAGCATACCACCCGACATTTCGTGAGGATAATTGGCAAGGCGCCGCTCTGGCGAGGGAATACGGACTTTCTGGAACAGCGCAAGCGCCCGCGCAGCGGCCACACTGCGAGACACTTTTTCATGCCGCATGATGGTTTCCTCGATCTGCCGACCAACTGTGTAGACGGGATCAAGTGCAAGACGAGGCTCCTGAAAAACCATGGAGACCACAGCCCCTCGCAAATCGGCAAGCGCACGGTTGGACAGCCCCAAGACATCACGCCCGTCGATGGTCATGCCACCTTCGATCAGCGTCCCCCTGGGGTGAAGCCGTAGCAACGAGCGCATCGTCACGCTCTTGCCCGAACCGGATTCACCAAGCAGTGCGACCACTTCTCCTGGTTTTACGGACAGGCTAACACCGCTGACGGCCTTTACCATCTTTCCGCCACGCCGAAATGTCACCGAAAGGCTGCTGATATCGATCATCGCATCATTCTGCATGGGTCATGCCTCCATCATTACAGGCGCGCGGCTATGACCGGAGCCAGGCACCGCCGTGAGACAGGCTGCCGCCTGGTCAACGGAAATATCTGTCAATGGTGGCAACGTCCGTTGACAGACATCCTCCGCAAGACTGCAGCGGGGGTGGAAACGGCAACCGGACGGTGGATCGATCGGGTTCGGCGGATCGCCCGTCAACGGCGGCGCTTCGGTTCGCTCGGCCGGGTCCATTTTCGGCATAGAGGCCAAAAGCGCCGCCGAATAGGGGTGAGTCGTATTGCCGTAAATCGCGTTGCGACTGCCGACTTCCGCCACCTTGCCGAGATACATGACCATGACCCGATCGCACATGAAGCGGACGACGTTGAGGTCATGCGAGATGAACAGATAAGTCAGGCCGAAGTCGCGTTTGAGATCGAGAAGCAAGTTGAGCACCTGCGCCTCCACCGATTTGTCGAGGGCCGAGACCGCCTCATCCAGAATGACGAGGCGAGGCTTTATCGCCAGGGCGCGGGCGATATTGACGCGTTGGCGCTGACCGCCAGAAAGCTCATGTGGATAGCGGCCTGCGAACCGGGACGGCTCGAGGCCAACGCGGTGCAGCAGATCATGAGACGCCGCAATCGCCTTTGCGGCCGGCGTTCCATGAACTTTTGGGGCAAAGGCAATGGATTCCTCGATTGTCAGCCTTGGATTGAGGGAGGCGTAACTATCCTGAAAAACCATCTGGACCTGACGGCGATAGGCCGAAAGCGGCAGGGCACCTCCAACCGTTTCACCGTCGAAGAGAATTTCGCCTGCGTCCGGTTCGATCAGTTGCATGAGAAGTCGCGCCGTCGTTGACTTGCCGCAGCCGCTTTCACCGACGACGCCCAGCGTCTCGCCCTTCAGGATATCGAAATCGACCCCGTCTACCGCGCGTACCACTTTCTTTGGCTTGAGAAAGCCGCTGCCCTTGACCGGGAAGTGTTTGAGGAGCCCGCGAGCGGAGATCAACGGCTGGGCAGGGCCGCCCCGTTCACCAACTGGCAGTGCGAAAGCCGGTTTTCCTACGATGCTGATCATGACTTCACGTCCATGGCTGTGCGCAGCCCGTCTGAGAAAAGGTTGAAGCAGATCGAAGTGATGAAGATCATCACGCCGGGAAGAGCCGCGACGAAGGGATTGGTATAAATCGCCGTGCGCAGCGTGTTGAGCATCAGGCCCCATTCTGCATCAGGCGGGCGCACTCCAAGCCCAAGGAACGACAGGCCGGAGGCAAGGATCATCGACACCGAAATCAGGCTCGTGGCGAAGACGAAGATCGGACTGAGGACGTTTCCAAGGATATGGACACGAATGATGGTGAAGGCCGCAGCACCCGATGCGCGTGCCGCATCGACATAATCCAGCTTGCGCACCTGTGTTGTCACGCTTTCGGCGACGCGGGCGATCTGCGGAATAAATACAACCGTCAAAGACACCAGCGCGTTGGTGAGACCGGACCCGAGTGCTCCCGAAAGCGCGACGGCAAGCAGCACGGATGGAAAGGCATAAAACACATCAACCGTGCGCATGATCAGGGTGTTTGTCAAACCACCAGCGTAACCGGCGGTGATGCCGATTGCCGAACCGATTACAAACGCGATCGGCACCGGCACGACGCCCATGATCAGCGACAGCCGCGCGCCATAGATCAAACGCGACAGCATATCGCGGCCGAGTTCATCGGTACCGAGAATATATCCCTCCGTTCCAATCGGTTTCAGGCGGCGGATCACACTACCCTTCGCTGGGTCGTAAGGCGCGAGATAGGGAGCGAAAAGGGCGATCAGGACGAGAACAACGAGAAGTGCCAGCGCCGCCATCGCGACCGGATCGCGACTGAGGCGCCTCAAAACGCCGCTCCAAAAACCGGGGGACTTGGCAATTCTCTCGACGGGAATTTCGGATGCTGTGGTGATGGCAACCATGGTCAGCTCCTCTGAATGCGGGGATCGATGGCGCTCTGGAAGACGTCGACCAGAAGATTGAGGACGACGAAAAACATTGCCAGCACCAGGATGGTGCCTTGCAGGATCGGCAGGTCACGGGTGAAAATTGCACCGTTCAGAAGAAAGCCCGTGCCAGGCCAGGAAAACACCGTCTCGATCAGGATTGACCCACCGAGAAGATATCCCAGTTGCAGACCCATGACGGAAAGTGCTGTTGGCGCGGCATTGCGTACCACGTGGCGCAGAATATGACCTCGCAACAATCCCTTGGCCGCAAGCGCCTGGGTGAAATCCTGGGCAAGAATATCTGCCACCAGAGAGCGGATTGTACGGGCAATGATGCCCATTGGAATGACCGACATGGTGACTGCCGGCAGAACGAGATACTGGAGATAGTCCCAACTGAAGCTTCGACCCGACGACCCACCCGGACCGCCCCCCATTGCCGGCAGCCAGCCCAGCGTAACGGAAAAGGTGATGACCAGTACCATGCCCAGCCAGTAATGCGGCACGCTGACGCCGAGCATGGATATTCCCGATGACAGGCGATCGACCCACCCACCGCGAAAAACACCGGCAAGAAACCCGAGTGTTGCTCCGCCGACGAAGCCGATCACCGCCGCGGACAGGGCAAGAATGATCGAATTGATCGATGCATCAATGATGTCGGCGAGAACAGGACGCCCTGTTGCAATCGACGTACCCAGATCGCCCTGCACGGCATGCCATACCCAAAGCGCATATTGGACCGGCAAAGGACGGTCGAGACCGTAGAACGCACGCATCTGCGCCTGCATGTCGGCGGAGGCGTCCGAAGGCAGGATCGCAGCAAGCGGATCACCGGGGGCGATATGGATCAGCATGAAGCAGACAATGCTCACGCCGATCGTGACGGGAATGACATGCAACAGTCGTTTTAGTGCGTAGAGCAGCATGATGTCCTCGTGAGAGTCAGATCGGGCATCGAAAATGGCAGGGCGGGTAACGAACCCGCCCTGCCACCGCGCAAAAATCAGGGATCGATGGAGATCGTCGAAAAATCCTGGAACCAGTTCTGTGCCTGAACAAAGCCCTTGACCTTGGTGGACATGGCGCGCGGGTTGACGTCGTGTGTCACCATCAGGAAGAGCGCGTCATCGACATATTTCTCATGGATCTTCTGGAGCACCTTGTCCTGCTCTGCCGCATCGAAGGTGGTGCGTACCTGACTGAACAGGGCATCCATATCCGGATCACAGTAAAAACCCCAGTTGGTGCCGTTCGGCGGCGCCAGATTACACTGCGACTGGCGGATCAACGCTGTGAAAGGGTCCTGGATGAAGTAGCTGTAGTTGACGGCCGTCGCACCCTTTGCACTTGGGTCTTTGGCGCCGGCGCGCCAGATGTTGATGACCGTGTTCCAGTCGGCAACCTCGTATTCGACATTGATGCCGATTTCCGACAGGGTCTGCTGGATGTATTCGTTCATGGCGAGCGGCAACATCTGGCCAGAACCGGAGGAAGAAATCACAACCTTTGTGGTGATGGGCTTGTCCGGGCCATAACCAGCTTCGGCCATCAGCCGCTTGGCTTCCTCGACGTTATATTCGAGCTTGAAGGTCGGCTTGCCGAACCACTGATGGCCAGGAGGCAGATAACCCTGAGCCGGGACAGAGAGGCCGCCGAGCAGTTCATTGAGGCCTTCACGGTCAACGGCAAGGTTGGCAGCCTTGCGAACGCGGATATCGTTCCAGGGCGACCCTTCGACGCGCGAAAGATGCCATGTCCAGTTATGCGGATAGGAATTGGTGACGATGTTGAATCCAGCACTCTTCAGCGACTTGACCGAATCCGGCGCGGGCGCCTCGATCCAGTCGACCTGACCAGACCGCAGAGCCGCCACGCGCGTGTTGGGTTCTGGAAGCGGGACAAGCACCAGTTTGTCGAGCTTCGGCACACGCGCCTTGTCCCAATAGTCCCTGTTGGGGGTCAGTTCAGCGCGCTCACGTGGTGTAAAGCCGCTTTCCATCTTCCACGGCCCGGTACCGGAAGGCTTCTGGGCAACGGCATCCCAGTTCTTGCCCTGCGCTTCCCAGTTTGCCGGGGAGGACATGAGAACCCAACTCAACTGATAGGGAAGCGTCGCATCGGGGCTCTTGGTGACGATCTCAACCGTCAGCGGATCGATCACCCTGTAGGAGGCAACCGCCGGAATGCGAGACTTGCCCTGTGCTGACTGACGCTTGTCGAACTGCGGCGCATCCGTCACCAGCAGTTTGTCAAGGTTCCAGACCACTGCCTCGGCATCGAATGTGCTGCCGTCATGGAATTTCACGCCATCACGCAGCTTGAACGTCCACTTGGTCTTGTCATTCTGATCGACGTCCCACGAAGTCGCAAGCGCCGGGATCAGAGCAGAGGGCTTGTCTGCGCTCGAAAGGTCCCATTCAATCAAGGCATTATAGAGTGTGTACCCCATGAAGCGCTGGCCTTCGCCGCCCTGGTCGGTCTGGCCTGTGGTGAGCGGTATATCGGAGGCGGTCATGCCGATACGAAGCGTCCCCGCCGCCAGGGCTTCAGACACATGCCCGGCCATCAGCGAAACTATGGCGCCGCCCGTCAGCGCCGCCATCCGCAGACCTTTCACCATAGGAGGCATCTTCCCGGATATCTGCATCATGCTGTTCCCTCTTTTTGTTTACCCCTGGGCCCTGCCCAGTCGAAAAAGAGGATGCAGATTTCATGCCAATTTTTATGAAACTGTAATTTCATGTTATTATCAACATGATGAGCAAATCAATCGACTGAAGACAAATAAAAACTCAAATCAATAGAACGCAAAAATTCTAGGCTATGCCGCATTTTCAGCTGTGTATCTTGGACCAAGACGGTTGCAACATCTCCGCTACAACTGATCGCGCTCAGGCGCTGATCTTCCTTCTGTGCCGCGACGGAATGTCCGAAAACTGTTTCACTATCCCATACTTCCGGCAAAGCGTTCCGGCCACTTTTCACGCTGGAAGGCTTCCACGACGAAATCGATGAAAACGCGAGTTTTAGCGGCAGAAGCGTACGGTTGGCGTAGTAGATCGAGATCGGCCCGGGCATCGGCATACCAATGGGGCAGAACCCGCGTCAGATCCGCGCCTTCCAGATAGGAAAGAGCGTCGGGCTTGGCGATCATCGTCACTCCCATGCCAATCAGCGCCCATGCGCATTGCGGCAGGATTATTGACCACCACCGTGTCCCTCAGCCTCCGGGTTCTTCCCTCCTCGCCGCATCACGCATCTGCCACTGCCGGTGCGGCCTGTCCGCAGCGAGCACGTGACGATGCCCTCACTCCGGCAGTACCGAAGGGTCGTGAGGTGGTATCTTGCCCGCCATATAGGAAGGCGCGGCCACCCGTCATCGCGGTCTTCCGCTTCAAAACTGGTCTTCTGACCGTGTCGGCTGCGAGCGCGCTTATCGGTCTTGCCCGTGGCCTCGCCTTTGGAGTTCATCCATGAACCGCACCTCCCCAAGAATTGCGACCGTCTGGCGGGGCGACCGCGAAACACGTCGTACCGCGACGCCCCGGAACAAATCGGTATCACAGGATTTTCGAGAAACTCAGCGCGGTTGGCATGGCACCCGCGAAACACTGGACTATGGCTCCAATTATCTGCGAAAGTGCCTAAACCACGCCCGCACCCTGAGTGCATCATCAAATCCTGGCCCGCCGGACGCAATAATGGGGACGATGGCCTGAAGGGCAACATAGATCACGTAGAGAATGACAATAGTGTACCAAAGTATGTTGAACACGAAAGTTAGGCCCGCTCCCGCTGTCAAAAACACAACCAGGTTGTTCACGATCCAGAAGACAATGGTTCCGGCCAGAATGCGCAATGGAGTCAAAAGAAACAGCTCCAACCTGCGCAATACTTTCACATCTTCGGCTGGCAGCGGATCCGAGAAATAAACGTCGGCCCGCAGTTCACGAAAGGTCAGAATAGCTCTTTGCGGGTTTGATCGTTTGGGCAAACGAGCCGAGTGTCCGGCACCACGAAGCAGAAGACTGTCCGGTTGTCCCCTCACCGCCACAATCGTTCGACCGGTGCTGAGCAATACCAATCCGAAACTCAGCCATAGCGCAAAATCATAAAGCCCCGTTACATCGCCAGGAGAAAATCGTTGGAAGAGCCCGTAGACGGCCCACACCGGCGCAACGACAAGTGAAGTTCTCAACGGAAACCAAAGAAGCTCAAATACGCGTACACGTCTGAGGTTCGACGATCCGTTAGATTGTTGACTACCCAAATACTTGAGCCTCCATTTGGCCTCCTACTTTCGCAAATTGCATGCCGAGATGCAATCTGACCGTCCTCGCGGGCCGGCTGAGTAAGCTGAACGGGCGTAATCAGCCGCCTGTGTCGCATCGTTAGTAACCTTACAATAACAGCTCCAGTGCGTATGGAGGGAGCGCGGGAGGGTCCACGCTATCCGGCTGGAAGAAGAACGCAACTCCCTGCCCGGCAACCACTCGACCCGGTTCTACCGCCCGGCGTGGAGAATGGGCAAAGAATTCGCCCCGGGGACCGTTTCAGCGCGGCAAGCTGGTGACAAGTGCCGACATTGCCGGTTCCTTCCATCAGTGTCACGGGCCACGTCCTTCGCGGGCTCGATGAGTCATGTCTGATCGGTGAGCGGCTTCGCCTCGATCGTTCTCCCGCAACGACCCTCCGAAACTTTCTTCCCCTGCGGCTTTGCCGCATTCCTCGCGCAACAACAAAGCTCCTCCGGGCCGCCCTCCACGTTGTTTCGTCCTTGCAGGTGCGGTCCAATCGTCCCCGATCTTTGCGACAGCCATCGAGGCCGCGAAGGGCGCGGTCCGAAACAAACGAAAGGAACATGATAATGGCAACCATCGGCACCTTCACCACCTCTGAAAGCGGCTTCAACGGCTCCATCCGCACGCTGGCCCTCAACGTCAAGGCTCGCATCGCCCGCATCGAAAGCCCCTCCGACAGAGGCCCGCACTTCCGCATCTATGCGGGTAACGTCGAACTGGGTGCAGCCTGGCAGAAGCGTTCCGCAGAGACCGAACGCGACTACCTCTCGGTCAAGCTGGACGACCCGAGCTTTCCGGCTCCGATCTACGCTACCCTCTCCGAAGTCGAAGGTGAAGACGGCTTCCAGCTCATATGGTCCCGACCCAACCGTGACTGAAGTCCTCGAGGCTCCGCCCACGGGCGGGGCCTCTTCAAACTACAGGAGAAGGCGGTACCAAGGCATCGAGCCCGGTTCCGGCCTTTCGGTGAGATATGGAGACGAAGGACGCGGCTTGGATCGCCCGGGGTTGCCTGTTCGACTGACGGACTCGATGAAGAACGATCACCCGCCCCGACCAACTTTCGATGCCGCGACATCGCCAATTCGAAAGCAGAATCTCCGATGCAAAAACTCGCCAGACTCCTCGTCGCCATGGGTGTCGTTTTGCAATCCCGGCAAGGTGATCGTTCGCTTTTCCGCAAGGGAAAGCTCTGGCCATGGCCGTTTCGGCGGCCGCTCTTTTTTGTTCCGGCTTCGACGCCACTGTCAATCAGCTCAATGGTCGTTGTGCAATAGCTCTCGGTCGGTAGCCTCGTGCCCTCTTCTGCCGCGTAAGGTCGAGAAACAGTCTGACCGCCTCTTCCTCCCGTCCGAAATGATGGATCATCATTTGCCCCGATGTTCCGATTCTTCCCCATCGTCTGGTCAGACAGGTTTCCCCGAACAGCGATACGGAAATCTGCATGGCGTAGAAACGGGCCATGTTCTTCGCAGCGTCAATACGTTCGACGTAGAGTTGGTAGGGTTGGATCATCATCGGCACAGATTCGCCGATCGGCAGCAACACGTCCAACGACAGTTTTGAATCATTGGGTGTCAATCGATTCATCGTCGTGATGTTTCGTGTAACCAAAACGATTGTTCGGGCGAGACGACTAAGGTCGAAACGGTGGTTGTCGGGTTTGCGATTTTTCCTGGATGATACGACGGTCTTCTGCACCAAACTCTCCCCCTTTCTCGATGGCAGACGTTATATTGCTCGCAGTTGCATCGTCTTTGCGGCATGTGTCGAGTACCACCAGTCTTCACGTTTCCGGGGGTGAATGAAACCGGTTTTCGCCGACGCATGCCTTCATATCATCACGTCGAAACCAGAGCGCGCGGCCACAGCGGAGCGGTGCGTTGCCGGCGGTGAAGACGATCTGTTCATCCGCACGCATGCGCAGGACCTCATGCGGCTGGATCAGCGCTCTTGCGGCAAGCTGCTTCGAGCGCGTCCGCGACGATCCCTTTGCCTGAAAACTACGGCTGACCTGGTCAACCTCGACCGTGGTCATACCGCATCGTTTCGATATGTAGTCGGCGGTCTCGGGATCGTTGATCGCTGCAAACGATATCCAGCTGGCGCTCTCGAACCACTTGCTCGTCGCATCGCGACCCCCATAGGTCTCGCGCATCTGGCCGAGCGACTGATAGATCATCGTCAACGTGATCCCGTATTTGCGACCCGCGTCGCGCGCGGTTTCCAAGATTCGCATGTAGCCAAGGCGGGCGACCTCATCGAGGAGGAACAGCGCGCGTCCCTCGATCTGGCCGTCAAGATTGTAGATCGCGTTGAGAAGCGAGCCGATGATGACGCGCGCGAGGCCCGCATGGGTCTCCAATGTCTTGAGGTCGAGGTTGATGAAGACATCGCTGTTTCCAGCGGCGACGTCGCTGGTCGAGAATTTCCGGCCTGAGACAAGTGCGGCGTAGTTCGGATAGGAAAGCCAGTGTGTTTCCTTCACGGTATTGGCGTAGACGCCGGAGAAGGTCTCCGGCGTCATGTTGACGAAGGCCGCGACATTTTCCTTCACAAAGTTCGAGCCGGAATTCTCGTAGATTTCCTGCAGCCGCTTGCGCAACGTCGGCTCGGGCTCTGAAAGATTCCTGCGCACCCGCCGAAGCGTCTGATCCCTCTCATCCGTGTAACCGGAGAGGCAGACATCGGCGATGAGCGCGGTGAGCAACTGCAGCGCCGATGCCCGGAAAAAATCATCACGGACACCCCGCGGCCCGCCGCCCTCGCTCATGACCCATGACGCGACCGAGGCGATGTCCTCTTCCTTCGTTCCGCCGAAACGGCCAACCCAGTCCAGCACATTGAAGCCGACGTCGGGTTTCCTCGGATCGAGGACGAACATGTCCCTTCCCGCTCCGCTGCGATACGCGGAGACCATCGGTGCAACCTCGTTCGAAGGGTCGAGCACGATCAACGTGCCACCCCATTTGAGCGCCGTCGGTATTGTCACCGAGGTTGTCTTGAAACCGCCGGAACCGGCAAAGACGATCCCGTGCGACGAGCCGAAAGAACCGTCGAAGCACAGCAAGGGTGGCTTCCCGCCGGCACCCCAGGTCTCTGCATTATCGGCTCGAAACGCGTGGGCTGCGATAGCATCCTTGTCGACCCGATAACGTTCGCCAATGACCATGCCGCCGGCGTCTGGAAACAGCTTTGCCGCTTCTGCGAGCGTCATCCAGTCGGCCTCGCCATGAAGCGCTCGCTTCCCCCGAATGCGTTTCGGCGCGACGCTTGCAAAGGCCGAGTTGCCGATCAACACAACGCGGAGCGCGAAGCAGGCAGAGAGAAACGTGGCGCTCGCTCCAATCGACGTTGCTGGATCGAGATAAGCGAAGACCGTCTTGTCGGACGGCAGTGTCTTTGCGAAAGCAGAAAGTCGGATTGTTTCGCGGATGGCTGCAATCAAGGCTGCCCCGCTGCTCCCTGCAACGACGCCCCAACCTGCCTGCCTGATACTGATCGAACCGGCACTTGCGAATAGAAAGACGATCCCGATCGCCGCGCTGGCCACATAGGGCAAGGCAATGCCCGCCCGCCCCCATGCCAGTCGTGCGGCTTCTGTGTTGCCGAGGCCGGAAAGCCAGTGCTCGATCCCGGTCATTCCGATCACGACCAGGATCATCAGCGCCGCTGGCACGACAATAAGCGCAATCCTATTCAGCGTCATTGCCGAAGGCCTCCGCCCCGATCGCAATGAGCCTCGACCGCTCGCCCTCGTCGCCCTCGATGCGGCGGGCGATGTCGATCAGCGCACCGAGCAGCAGCGCCCGCTTCTGGTAGCGCAGTCCGGCTTTGACGATCAGGCCGCCAAGCTCGATCTTTTCCCGCGTATCCTTCTTGCGGGCCTCGGATGTCATCGTCCTCGCCATCCGCTCAAGCCTCGCCATTCCCGCCCGCATCCGCACCAGCCGGGATCGGTGCGGTTTGCTGCGAGGCGATAACTGATCCTCCCCTTTCTTTTCCGATCGAAGCAGGCTGGCTTTCGCGAAACCGTCTGGTCACGTCCTCGAAGGTCGCCTGAAGCTCCCCCTCATCGATCTCGATGTCACCAAGGCCCGCCTTGAGCGCGATACGGCCGATGCGCTCGGCTTCCCTTGTCTCGGCAAGCTTGAGTTGTTCCTGCAGCTTGGCGATTTCATCGCGGATTTTCGAGGATGGTTTCTTCATTCCGTTCGTCTCCTGGGTGAGAAAGCCTGTCTTTCGAACCCAGTTTTTCGCAACAGGGTGCGGAACGCACTACTGTTAATCCTGCAATCGCCAAGGGCGATGCTTTGGTGAATGATCCCGGCCGTTTCGAAGAAGCGGCTTCCAAGGGCGCAATTATACGTCGCTGGCGCGACGCTCTGCTTTTCCGCCCCGGCGGGGCCGTTACTTCCGACGAACCAATTGATCTCGTTTGCAACCGGGAAAGAATTCTGCCGTGGCCATCCCCCATTTCTCTGTCAGTGTCGTCGCCCGCGGCTCCGGCCGTAGCGCTGTCCTGTCGGCCGCCTATCGGCACTGCGCCAGGATGGAGTTCGAGCGGGAGGCTCGCACCGTCGACTATCGCGCCAAGCAGGGTCTCGTCCACGAAGAGTTCGTCATCCCTGCCGATGCCCCGGGATGGCTGCGAACGATGATCGCCGATCGCTCGGTCGCCGGTGCGTCCGAGGCTTTCTGGAACAAGGTGGAAGCGTTTGAGAAGCGCTCCGATGCGCAACTCGCCAAGGATGTCACCATCGCTTTGCCGCTCGAGCTGACCTGCGAACAGAACATCGCGCTGATGCGCGATTTTGTGGAACGACATATAACGCCGCAGGGAATGGTCGCCGACTGGGTCTATCACGATGCGCCGGGCAATCCGCACGTCCATCTCATGACCACCTTGCGGCCACTTACTAAAGACGGGCTCGGCGCGAAAAAGATCGCTGTGTCCGGTCCGGACGGCGCGCCGATGCGCAACGATGCCGGCAGGATCGTCTATGAGCTTTGGGCCGGAAGCCTTGAAGATTTCAACGCGTTTCGCAATGGCTGGTTTGTCTGCCAGAGCAAGCATCTGGCGCTCGCCGGTCTTGATATCAGGATTGATGGCCGTTCCTTCGAAAAACAAGGGATCGATCTCGAACCGACCATTCACCTGGGCGTCGGCACGAAGGCGATCGAGCGCAAGGCGGATCGATCCGGTGACAGGCAGGAGGGTATTGCCGGCAAGCTCGAACGCATCGAACTCCAGGAAGAGCGCCGTGCCGAGAACGCCCGCCGCATCCAGCGGCATCCTGAAATCGTGCTGGACCTGATCACGCGAGAGAGAAGCGTCTTCGACGAACGCGATGTGGCAAAGATCCTCCACCGCTATACCGACGATGCAGGACTCTTCCAAAGCCTGATGGCGAGGATCCTGCAGAGCCCGGAAGTACTTCGTCTCGAACGAGAGCGGATCGGTCTTGCAACGGGTATCCGGGCGCCGGCAAAATACACCACGCGTGAAATGATCCGACTGGAAGCCGAGATGGCCAGTCGTGCGATCTGGCTGTCGCAGCGGTCCTCGTATGGCGTCCGCAACGTCGTGCTCTCGGCGACCTTGGCACGTCATGACCGGCTTTCGGATGAGCAGGAAACAGCGATCGAGCATGTCGCAGGACCCGAGCGGATTGCTGCGGTGGTCGGCCGCGCCGGCGCCGGCAAAACGACGATGATGAAGGCAGCGCGTGAAGCCTGGGAAGCAGCAGGCTTTCGCGTCGTCGGTGGCGCGCTTGCCGGCAAGGCAGCCGAGGGACTGGAGAAGGAAGCCGGCATCGTCTCTCGCACCCTGTCGTCCTGGGAGCTCCGTTGGAGCGATGGCCGCAACCAGCTTGATGACAAGACGGTGTTCGTGCTGGACGAGGCCGGCATGGTGTCGTCACGGCAGATGGCACTGTTCGTCGAAGCCGTAACGAAGACCGGAGCCAAGCTGGTTCTGGTCGGTGATCCGGAACAGTTGCAGCCGATCGAGGCGGGCGCCGCCTTCCGCGCGATCGCAGACCGGATCGGCTATGCGGAACTCGAGACCATCTATCGCCAGCGCGAGCAGTAGATGCGCGACGCCTCGCTCGATCTTGCGCGCGGCAATGTTGGTCGAGCGATCGACGCCTATCACGTCCACGGGCATTTCAACGGGTTGGACCTCAAGGCACACGCGGTCGAAAGTCTGATCGCCGATTGGAACCGCGACTACGATCCCTCGAAGACCAGCCTGATCCTCGCCCACCTGCGCCGCGACGTTCGGATGCTCAACGATATGGCGCGGGCCATGCTGGTCGAACGCGGCATCGTCGCCGAAGGTTTTGTCTTCAGGACCGAGGACGGAACGCGCAAGTTCGCCGTCGGCGACCAGATCGTATTCTTGAAGAACGAAGGTTCGCTGGGCGTCAGGAACGGCATGCTGGCAAAGGTTGTCGAGGCGGCGCCTGGCTCTATCGTCGCTGAGATCGGGGAGAGTGACCACCGCCGTCAGGTCGCGGTCGAGCAGCGCTTCTATGGCAACATCGATCACGGTTACGCGACGACAATCCACAAGAGCCAGGGTGCGACCGTCGATCGCGTCAAGGTGCTCGCATCACTGTCGCTTGACCGGCATCTCACCTATGTCGCCATGACCCGTCATCGAGAAGATCTTGGCGTCTACTACGGTCGACGGTCTTTTGCCAAGGCGGGCGGGCTGATCCCGATCCTGTCGCGGAAAAATGCAAAAGAGACGACCCTCGATTACTCGGCTGGTCCCTTCTACCGCCAGGCACTTCGTTATGCCGAAGCTCGCGGCCTCGATCTCGTCAGGGTCGCCCGAAACCTGGTTCGCGACCGGCTCGATCGGACGGTTCGGCAGAAACAGAGGCTGGCCGGTCTCACCGCCCGCCTTGCCGCAATTGGCAAAAAGATCGGCTTCAGGCGCACAGCAACCCAATCGGATTCCAGACCCTTCACGGAGACGAAACCCATGGTCTCAGGCATCACCACTTTCGCTAAATCACTCGCGCAGGCCGTAGAGGACAGGCTCGCCGCCGATCCCGGCCTCAAGAAGCAATGGGAGGATGTGTCGATCCGCTTCCATCTCGTTTACGCGCAGCCGGAAGCAGCCTTCAAGGCGATCAATGTCGACGCCATGCTCAAGGAGCAATCGGTCGCGCAGGCCATCCTTGCAAGGATCGCTGGCGGAGCCGAGAGCTTCGGTGCGCTGAAGGGCAAGACCGGCCTTCTGGCCAGTCGCACGGACAGACAGGATCGGGAAAAAGCCATCGCCAATGTGCCGGCGCTCGCCCGAAACCTTGAACGCTACCTTCGTGGGCGGGCAGAGGCGGAACACAAGCATGAGACGGAGGAGCGTGCCGTACGCTTGAAGGTGTCGGTCGACATCCCGGCGCTCTCACCCTTGGCCCGGCAAACGCTCGAACGCGTCCGCGATGCGATCGATCGCAACGATCTACCCGCCGGCCTCGAATATGCGCTGGCCGACAAGATGGTGAAGGCGGAGCTCGAAGGGTTCGCCAGGGCTGTCGCCGGACGCTTTGGCGAACGAACCTTCCTGCCGCTGGCCGCAAAAGACACCGATGGCAAGACCTTCAAAACCGTCACGGCAGGCATGACCGGCGGCCAGAAGGCGGAGGTCCAGAGCGCGTGGAACTTCATGCGCACCATACAGCTACTTTCCGCGCATCAACGCACCACCGAGGCGCCCAGGCAGGCGGAGACGCTGCGCCAGACGAAGAACGGGGGGCTATCGCTCAAATGACGATCTGTGTCGAAACACGCCGGGCCATGGCACCGCAACAGCGGCGAGCGATCGTGATCATTTCGATTGCGGCGATGGCGGCCATTCTGGCGACGGTCGTCGCCTTTGCCGGTGGCTACCGCATTAATCTGACCCCAAGCAAGCCGCTCGGTATATGGCACATTGCCCCGCTCCATCGACCCGTGGGTGTCGGCGACATCGTGTTTATATGCCCACCGGAAACAGCGGAAATGCGGGACGCGCGAGCGCGTGGCTATCTCCACTTCGGTCTTTGCCCGGCCGGTCTTGCGCCTCTCATCAAGACGGTGATCGCAGTCGCAGGACAGCATGTCGAAATCGGTGCCAGCGTCAGCGTGGACGGGCGCATGGTTTCCTCTTCACGTCTCGCGCAACACGATGGAACGGGTCGGAGGTTGCCGCCGTTTGCCAGTGGTATCGTGCCCCCAGAACATGTTTTCCTGCATTCCGCCTTTCCCGGTTCCTACGACTCCCGATATTTCGGTCCCCTGCCTGCCTCAGCTATCCTCGGTCTGGCGCAGGAGGTACTCACCTATGCGCCGTAAGCGCCTTCAATCGATGCTTCTGACAGGGGCTGCGGCCATCGCAGGTGCGGTGGGCTGGAGCGGCTATACCCTGCTCCTTCCCGTCGCCCTGGCGTTTCCAATCCTGTGGTCGAAAGCACGAAGCAGACCGGAGGCAATGCTTGTGTCATCTGGATATTTTCTGGCAGCATCACGCGGATTGCCGCAGGGCGTTGCGGCGTTCTATTCGTCAGATCTCTGGCCGGGTTTATTGCTCTGGTTGTGTGCTTCCTTCAGCTTTGTCACCCTGCATACACTCCTCTGGACAAGGGCTGCCGGTGCGCTTCCGTGTCGCTATCTTCTGGCGGCCGTCATTGTGGCCATCCCGCCTTTCGGTATCACGGGTTGGGCGCACCCCGTCACCGCCGCGGGGGTTCTGTTTCCGGGGTGGGGGTGGTGGGGACTGGGGGCGATGACAGCTGGCCTGGCAGGCCTCGTAACCCGCCCTTGGCCAGCTGTCGCCATGGCCCTGACAGGCCTTTGGCTCTGGTCCGCCGCAACCTGGACCAACCCGAGACTACCTGAAGCCTGGCGCGGCGTCGATCTGGAATTGGGTGCTTCGCTCGGTCGGGAGGGCGGTCTTGAGCGTCACCGTGATCTGATCGCAACGGTGCACGCCACCGCCAGGGACGGGATCCGCTTTGTCGTACTGCCTGAAAGTGCCCTGGGCTTATGGACCCCGACTACGGAGCGACTTTGGACCGGCGGTTTCGCTGATGGTGACATCGCGGTCATCGCCGGTGCTGCGGTGGTTGATGCCGACGGTTACGACAATGTCCTCGTTGCGATCGACAGCAAGGGCGGGCGCATTCTCTACCGCGAACGCATGCCGGTCCCCGGGTCGATGTGGCAGCCCTGGCGATCCTGGGTTGGGGAAAGTGGCAGCGCCAGGGCGCACTTCTTCGGGAGCGCGATCGTCATTGTCGGGGATGTCCGCGTCGCTCCGCTGATCTGCTATGAGCAGCTTGTCGTCTGGCCGGTCTTGCAATCGATGCTCGACGGTCCCGACGTCGTTGTCGCCGTCGGCAACGGCTGGTGGGCGGCCGGAACCTCCATCACCGACATTCAGCGCGCGAGCACCGAAGCCTGGGCGCGACTGTTCGACAAGCCTCTCGTCATCTCCTTCAACACGTGAACCATGGAGCTTGCATGCTGGACGCTGCGTTGATCAAAGAATGCGCCGACCCTTCCCTCAAGCCCGCGATCGTCGAGCAATTCGTGATGGCCGCAGGCTCGACTGATCCTCTCGCCGTCACGGTCAAATCAGGCGGCCGGTTGATCCTCGTGCCGAAAGCCACTTCAGCGGAAGAAGCGATGGCCATCGTGCGACAGTATGCCGGTCAGGCGGTTGTCCGCGTCGGGGTCACACAGTTTCCAGCCGGTGTTGGCATCAGGGAACCGGCGGATATCAAGCCGGACCTTGTCGATTCCTGCCAGAATCTCCGCAAAGGCACGGCGATGTTTGCCAAGGTCCTGAGGATCGTTGCCAAATGGTACGGTAACCCCAGGAGCGACGATGATGTTTTTCCGCAGATTTTCGATGACGCGGTTTACGCGTGGAAAACCGGCGAGTTCGAGGGCGTCGGCATTTTCCAGGCGGAGGATCCGGGAACGCCGGTTGAAGTGCCGCAGCGAGGTAGAGAAACGGCCACCGCCGAGGTGGACGACACCGAAATGGCGCCAAACGAGGAGCAACCGGTGACTGCCCAGAATGTCGGGCAAGCCGGGATACGGATCGACCTGTCGCGTATTGGAGGCCAATAGCTTTGACTTCGTTTGCCGGGCGGGAAGAGGAGGTCTCGATCCAGATGCAGCGCATGAACCGGTCTCTTCCAAATCCGGGTCTCACACGCCTTCCTCCTCTGCGTCGTTACGGTCGCATAGGACAGGCTCGAGTATCCTCGTTACATCTTCGGCCAGGCTCGCCTGAGGCGTTTAGCCTGGATCTTCGCGTCGCCCCGAGCAGGCGACAGGTTCCCGAAACTCTCCTTGCCTGCCCACGCCGCCGCTTCTTACGCTGCCATGCGGGCATATCGAGCCGGGGGCATCCCGGTATTCCGCGCAAAGGCCACGCTGAAGGTGCTTGCTGACCCATAGCCAACCCGTTCGGCGATATCCTCGATTGCGAGACTGCCATCCCGCAAGAGCTGCTTTGCCAGCGCCATGCGCCAGACCAGCAGATATTCCATCGGAGGAACCCCGACAATGCGATTGAACCGTGCAAAGAATGCCGAACGGGACAGCGAGGCCCTGTTTGCAAGATCGACAACGGTCCATGGATGGCCTGGACGGGCATGCATCGCACGAAGCGCGCCTGCGAGGCGTTCGTCCGCCAGTCCCCTGCGCAGGCCCGGCGCGGAGGTTGTTTCTGTTGCAGACCGCAATGCCTCGATCAGCAGAACCTCGATAAGGCGTTCCAGAACGAGTTCGCGGGCTGCGCGCCGATCCTGGGTCTCCTCATCGATCAATTGCATCAGCGTGGCAAACCGGGTTTTGTCACGCACCAGAACCACCTCCGGCAGCAGGGAGACGAGCAGCGCAGAATCCGGTGCGCCAAAGCTGCAATGGCCGATACGCATGCGCAGATCGGCCGGACCGTCGTGTGGCCCGACGCGGAAATACCCTTCATTGATCTTTGTCGGCACCATAGCCGGCAGATTGGTCGCAGCATCAATGCTCTCATTGACGAGATCGCGCATGGCGGGCGCGAGGACGAAGTCTCCGGCCTTAAGGGTCAAGGTTTGATGACCATCGAAGGTAACGCGGCATGTCCCTTCCAGGATCGCGCAATAGAATGGTTCCCCTGTCGCCTCGCGGCGTATGCGCCACGCGCCTGAACATTCCACCAGCTTCGACAATCGCGCGGTGGGCTGCAGAAGTGTGACGATTTCGGCAAGTGGGTCCACAGTCATATCAGGACTATCGCAAAAGAAATGAGGATGTCAGCATATATAAAGTCTTCCGCCTGGTCACTACCATAATGTCAGTCACCTTGTATGGAGATAACTATGCCCAACATATTGATTACCGGTTGTTCCTCCGGCTTTGGCCTCGAAACCGCAAAACTGTTCCTTGAAAGAGGCTGGGATGTGATGGCGACAATGCGAACCCCCGCCAGGGATTTGCTTCCGGCGTCCGATCGTCTGCAGGTTCTCGCGCTCGACGTCACCAATCCCGAAAGCGTCGCGCAACTGGTCGAGACAGCAGGTCATATCGACGTTCTTGTCAATAATGCCGGCCTTGGCGCGCCGTCGCCGGTTGAACTGACCGCCTCGCAGACTGTACAGGCTCTCTTTCAGACAAACACGATCGGAACATTGGCGATGATCCAGGCGGTGGCCCCGCAAATGCGCCATCGCCGAGCCGGCGTCATCATCAATGTCACATCCTCGGTCACGGTGAAGCCACTGCCGATCATCGGGGTATACCGCGCCAGCAAGGCGGCGGTGAACGCATTCAGCGAGTCTCTGGCGATGGAAATGGAGCCTTTCGGCGTCCGTGTGCATATCGTCTTGCCGGGCCGTTCGCCGCAAACCAGCTTTGGTGCCAACGCTCGTCCACATCTGCGCGGCATGGATGACGCGGACTATGCCCCTCTTCTACAGCAATTCATCAAGAATGTTCAGGACGACAAAGGCCCCGTCACCCAGGCCCGGGATGTCGCCGAGGCAATTTGGCAGGCTGCCAACGATCCCTCCGCGCCACTGCGCATTGCTGCGGGCGAAGACGCAGCGCTCTGGATGGCTGAGGCAGGCCTGTAGTCATCGAAGCGCCGGTCAAACCGGTGTTACCCAATCTGGCACTGATACTGGAGCGTGTCGATATTGGATAACAATACCGGCACACTCAAGCTTGTCCTTGTTGCATATGCCCTATGCACAGGCGGATTTCTCAATACCGGGGATGCCTTCTCGAACGAGATTTCACCAAGGGCCTCGATTGGCGGCGCAAGTGGTGATCGGGATATCCCTAAGTTTGACGGAGAGACAGGTGAATGCCCGCCAGCGTGCATCGCACGGAACCTCCGGCCATTTCGATTGATGGTATATCAAGCGCAACAATTCTCACGCGCTCTTCGATCGCGTTTCGCTGTGAAGGTTCGAGCGACGCCAGGGCAGTCGTCGACATGGCTAAAAGGCGGCCATTGTACCCCTGAAGCTCCAGCGCATTGCCTGCAAACCTGCCGATCTGGTCATCACGCAGTTCAATGACGTATCGGCCTGAATTGTCCAGGCGTGCCAGGATCTCTTTGCGACGCACGACGTCTGGTATCATCCCTGCCCCGATCATGGCGAAATCGGTTCCGATGCACATCAGGACGTTCGTATGATAAATGGCTACTCCCCGAGCGTCGCAGGCATCAAATACCATCGGCTCGAACCCGAATTGCGTCGAGAAGCGTTCCAGCACAACGGGGTCTGTCCGGTCTGATCGTACCGCGTATGCAACCCTGTCGATATGGTCCAGGACCATTGCGCCCGTCCCCTCGAGGAACAGACCGTCGGGCTCCAGGCCGGAATAGTCGACGACCTGCTGCACGCGGTATTCGGATTTCAGCATCTCGATAATGTCGAACCGCCTCTCCCGTCTACGATTGTTCGCCCGCATCGGATAGATGGCCACGTGCCCGCCGGCATGGGTTGAGAACCAGTTGTTGGGAAAGACCGAGTCGGGTGTGGTCGTTCCCAAATCATCAAACAGGTGAACGGTTACACCATGACTGCGGAGTGTTTCCACGGCATTGGTGACTTCGAGATAGGCTTCTTTCGCTATATCCGAAAGATCGATATCTGCTGTCTGGAAGCTGTTGTCGTCAGCCGTCTGTTCGTTAACGGTGAAATTATGAGGCCGGACCATCACGACCGCGGCTGGCGCTTGCGGAGAATATCGCATGAATTCATCCCCTCTGCCGGAAGATGTCGGTTTTCAGCTGAAGGTCAACGCCTCCCTGCCCCGCAAGCTTGCAGATTGTCAGTGCCGTCTCATACGATTTTACGAAGGCAGGGACCGGCAGGAATTCAAACCGCGAATGGAAGTTGTAGGCCCCTGTGAAAAAGTTCGGCGTGGGTATTCCGCGCGCGGACAACGCTGAACCATCTGTTCCACCACGCATCGGAATGATTTTCTTTGCAATGCCGAGGTGATCGAGGGCGCTGAACAACAGACCGGACGCGCGCGGATCAGCAGCGAGGTGATCGCCGATATTGTCGTAGGTGTCGGAAACAGAGCTTCGAACCGAACCGGTCGGATATTGTGCCGCAACCAGCGCCGCGACCTCGCCAATTCGCTTTTTTCGTTCTTCGAAACCGGTCTTGTCGAAATCACGGATCATGACCTTCAGTCGGGCCTCGCTATCGCTGGCGACCAGATCCTTGAACCAGAAATACCCTTCCCTGCCTTCGGTGCATTCAGGCGTATCGTTACGATCGAAGTGCGAGATGAAATCGAGCGCCATCAAAAGAGGATTTACCAGTATCCCTTTGGCCGACATTGGATGAGCGCTGACGCCCGTAAAAACGATCTCTGCGGATGCGGCGTTGAAATTTTCGACCACCACCTCACCCTGCTCACAGCAATCGATGGTGTAAGCGAAGTCGCAAGGGAAACGGGCAAGATCGAGCGCCTTTGCTCCCCTTAAGCCGATCTCCTCGTCCGGAACGAAGGCGATGGCAATGTCACCGAGGGGAGCGTCATCCTCCAATCGTGCCAGCAGCGTCATGATGACCGTAATCGCAGCCTTGTTGTCGGCGCCGAGCACGCTGGTGCCGTCGCCCACCACAATATCTTCACCTTCCCAGCCCCTGAGTTCAGGATGATCATCTACCCTCAGCCAGATATCGTGGTCACTGTTCAGGCTGATATCGCTTCCTTCAAAGTCTTTGATCTGTGGCTTGATGATCGCAGACAGGCCGACATCGACGGTATCGAGATGGGCGATGAAGCCGACGCGCGGGAGTTTCGAATCACTGCCGCGCCTGATCGCCGTGACGATTGCATTATCGTCGACAATCACGTCTTCAAGGCCGAGTTCCTGAAGCTCCTGTGCAAGCAGTAAGGCAAGTTTCAGTTGCCCCGGCGTTGACGGTAATTCGCTAGAGGCCGCATTGCTCTGGCTTTCGATGCCGACATACCTGAAAAATCGTTCGAGAAGCTCGTCACGTAGCCCGGTTGCATCCCCTGCCGTCGTGTCCATGATCTGCGCTCCGTTCGTAATCTTTGTAATGTTGCAGTTTGAAGATCTTATTGCGTTGCTTTGGCCCGGACCTGCATGGCAATTCGCGTTGCCTCGTGTTCTGCTCGATCCAGGGCTCAGAGCCGCAGAATGCCGATGTTGTCTTCGATGTCGATCCTCGTTCCCAGTTTAGCTGACTGCGCCTGAAACCGCGTGAGAATGCGGTCCGCTCTCCCGTTGATCGCAAGTTGGGGCGCCAGGCGCTCCTCCAGCCGCGAATGGCTCAAACCCTCCTCGCCACCGATGACAACGGGATGGAAATCGATCCCTGCAAGGTGATTTCCGGTATCGAAACTGCACACGCTAATTACGCTCTCCCAGACCTCCGGTGCATGCCATGTGGATTTCGACGGAACATGGAATATGAAATTTCCAAGACTGTAGAAGATCGGCATGCCGTTATAGATTTCGAGCGGTTGAAGGACGGGTGCGCCGTGGCTCAGGAACATCGCCGCGCCCGCATCGATGCAACGGCGCGCGACGGAGCCAACCCAGTCGGGAACCTGGTACCAGTCCGGGGCCCAATGATGATGATGCAAATAGGCGACGACGAGGTATCCTTCGTTCGCAGCCGATGCGATTTCCTGAAGGTTGCGCTCCATGTCCGACCTGTCGATGCTGACGTTGCGCCCAAAACGTCCGGCCCGCTTGAAGACCGTCCGGCCGAGCGCCAGCTCGTCAACAGGATCGACGAAAGGCGGATCGTTCGGTTGACTGTCGTTGGAAAGGTCAATCGCGGTATATCCGACTTTGTCCCGGATCGCGGTCAGCTCTTCAAAGGCGCGATCGTCGACTTCGATGAGCTGCGAAAGCTTGAGACGGTTGATACCGGGACGCGCGGGGCGATGTTCGTCACCGTCAGCTGCATACATGAGATCAGGTCCAGGACCGCCATCCATGGCAACCATCGCCACGCGGTTTGTGCCAACCACTCCCCTCGCCGCCTGGGCTGCGTGCCGGTGGTCCCTTCCGATCCCCGCACGCAGTATCCGGCGCCGTTCCACTTCGTCCAGGGTTGCCAGGATCCCTGACGGTCCCAGGTCAAACGCATGGTTGTTGGAAAGCGCCAGAGCGCCAAAACCCATCTCGGCCAGAGCATCAAGCACGATTGGCTTGCTGCATCCGAAAAAGGAACCTTTCAGTGGCCAGCCGCCATAATCTCCAAGAATGGTGCCCTCGAAATTGGTAAAGGAAAGATCTGCCTTTCGAAGGATGTTCTGGACCGCCTTGAACTCCGCAGCATCGATGTTCCGAATGTCGTGTTTGATAAGAGACTGGCCGGTCACGGCGAGAGTAAATCGTCCTGTCATATGCTTTTGCCTGTGTTGACTGCCTGCTGCGGCAGGTTGGTGGACGGGCGGACAATCGCGCCCCTGAAGCTGTGGTGCTGGTAAATGAACGTAATCTTCCGCGGAGATATCAGTGCATGAATCGTCGTGGGCGAGCGTCGATGAGACTTCGCGTGTAGGGATTGCGCGAATTCGAGAAGACGTCATCACAAGGGCCGCTGTCCTCGAGCCTGCCATCCCTGAAGATGAAAACCGAGCGGCAAAGCTGCTGGACGACCGCCAGATCGTGCGAGATAAACAGCATCGAAAGTTTCTGGCTCAGAACGGTTTCCCGGAGCAATTCGATGATCTGGGCCTGCACCGAGACATCAAGTGCAGAGGTCGGCTCGTCAGCAACGATGATTTGCGGACGTGCCAGAAGGGCCCTCGCGATGCAGACGCGCTGTTTCTGTCCACCCGAAAGCTGGTGCGGATAACGGGCAAGCAGGCCCAGCGGGAGTCCAAGTCGTTCCATCATTGCATCGAGTGAGTGCTTCCCGCCATCGTCTCCCGCACCCGCACCAAAGCGGAGGCTCTCGCGCAAGGCCTCGCCTATACGCATCGTCGGGTTTAATGACACGGCAGGATCCTGAAAAATCATCTGCACCTGTCCTAGAAGGCCGCTGCGGCGTCCCGGTCGAGTCACATCGTAGGGCCGGCCCTCCAGCAGCATCGTTCCAGTGGACGCCGGTTCCAGCCCCGCAACGATCCGGCCGAATGTCGTCTTTCCGCTGCCGCTTTCTCCGACTATGCCGGTGATCTCACCCCGAGGCAGCGTCAGGCTGATCTCGCTTAAGGCGAACCGGGCAGAGCCACGCCCCCTGCCGACCACAGAGGACAGCTTGCTTGCGCCGAATGACTTTCCAATGCCTTCGGCAACAAGCGAAGCATTGGAAGCACCTCTCATCGCTGCAGCTGCTTCCTCCCCCCGTGGGCCGTTGTGGCTGTTCTCGCCAGGACCCTCATTATTCAGATGTAGCCGGGGAACCGCGGCGAGAAGGTCGCGTGTATAGTCTTCGGCAGGTTTGTCGATCACACTGGCTGTGTCGTTTTCCTCGACCACCTTTCCGTTGCGCATGACGAGGACGTGATCGGTAACGTCTGCGACGACGCCCATGTCATGGGTGACAATGATGATTGAAATGCCCGTTTCATCAACGAGGGCGCGCAGCAGCGCCAGGATTTGCTTCTGCACTGTGGCATCCAGTGCCGAGGTCGGTTCATCCGCGATAATGAGATCGGGCGATCCGGCCAGCGCCATGGCGATCACCGCCCGCTGTCGCTGCCCGCCGGAAAACTGGTGCGGGAAGTGACCGTAGCGACGCTCCGGGTCGGGAATGCCAACCCGCCCGAGCAGCTCCAGCGAACGCAGCCGGGCATCAGCGGAAGACAAGTTCGCGTTATGGGCGCGAACCGTCTCGGTGATCTGGGCACCGACGGTCATCAGCGGGTCAAGCGACGCGGTATGATCCTGGAACACCGCCGAAATTCGCCGGCGCCTTGCGAAGTCACTGTCGAGTGGAGCGAGGGCCATCCCGTCGATGGCGATCGTTCCGGAAACCTGCTCGATGTCGGGCGGCAGCAGGCCGATGATCGCGTTTCCAATCGTTGATTTTCCGGCGCCTGATTCCCCAACAATTCCCAGGATTTTGCCACGGTCGAGCGTGAAACTGACATCGCTCAGGATCATCGACTGGCCGAATTTTGACCGGTGGCGGAGACTTAGATTGCTGACCTCGACAAGAGGCACGGCGTCGTTGTCTGTCACAGGTTTTGTCATTACTGTTCCTAAGCTGTTCATCGCGGCTTGCTCCTGGGGTCGAGGCGCAGGCGAATGCCCTCGCCCGTAAAGTTGATGGCGGCGATCAGGCAAAACAGTGCAAGGCCGGGAAACAGGCTGATCCAGTACTGACCAGTCAACAGATACTGGAAACCGTTTGCGACCATCGAGCCGAGCGACGGTTTGTCCAGCGGAACGCCAAGGCCGAGGAATGACAATGTTGCTTCAAGTGCCACCGCATGCCCAACCTCGATCGGGATGAGACTGACGGCCGGAGCGATACTGTTTGGCAGGAGGTGCCGAAATATGACCTTTTGGGTCGGCAGACGCATCAGGCGTGCTGCGTCCATATAGGGCTTTCGCGCCTCGCTGAGGGCGACACCTCGCACCAGCCGTGCATAACTTGCCCATTGCGCAATCACGAGCGCAAGAATGATCCTGTCCACGCCCGGACCAAGCGTGACGATGGCGACCAGCGCAACGAGGATCGTCGGAAGGCTGAGCTGCAGGTCAACGATCCGCATGATCATGACATCGACCCAGCGCCCGAAATAGGCAGCGCTAACCCCAGCCGTCAGGCCGATCAATGCAGCGATCGCCGAGCTGGTGAGCGACACGACGAGGCTGATGCGCAATCCATAGAGAATGGTACTGAAAATATCCCGCCCCAGCCCGTCCGTACCAAGGAGATAAATGTAACCTCCGCTGCCGACGGTGCCAGGAGCCGATGACGCCTCCCACACGAAAACCTGAAGCGGATCATAGGGGTTCTGCAAAGCAATCAGGGGTGCTGCAAGCGCCGCCAGTATGAAGCAGCAAAGGACGACTGTTGATAGGCGACCCGAAGCATAAGAAAAAGGGCGTCGTCCGGACATGCCGGTGCGCATCCCAAGCGCCCGAAGAATAAGCGGTCTCATGATATGTCCCTTCTTATGGCGACAGGCGCACGCGTGGGTCGACGAACGTGTAATAGAGATCGACGACAGCGTTCAGCGTAACGAAGCTCACGGCGGTGAAGGTGAGGCTCGCCATCACGACAGGTCGGTCCAGCAACTGAATGGAGTCGATCAGGAGCTTGCCAATCCCCGGCCAGGCAAAGATCGATTCAACAACGACGGCAAAGGCGAGCATTCCGCCAAATTGCAGGCCGATGATCGTGACAAGAGGCACGCTGATATTCGGCAAGGTGTGAGCCAGGAGGATTCGCTTCGGCGAAAGGCCTCGTGCCCTGCAAAAGCGCGTGAATTCCTGCTGTTCCACCTCGATCGTGCCCGATCTTGTCAGTCGGGCAATCAGTGCGATGTTCGGGATGGCAAGTGCCAGCATCGGGAGGACCATGTGCCGCAATCCGTCTGCGGTCAGAAAGCTCCACTCGCTCCCTGCAAAACTTGCCGGCGTGCCTCTGCCACCCGACGGGAACCAGCCGGTCAGGACCGCACCCGTCAGGATCAACATCATGCTGAGCCAGAACGAGGGAACGCTGAGAGCAAAAACGCTGCCGTTCAGGACTATCCGGTCGAACGCCGTTCCCTTTCTTCTGCCGGCAACGAGGCCAAGGCCGACCCCGGTGACGGCCGACAGAAGCATCGCCGCGCAGGCGAGCTCCAGCGTTGCCGGCAGTTTGCCAAGAACCAGGTCAAATGCGGGTTGATGGTAGATATAGGAGGTACCGAAGTTGCCGCTGACGACGTTCTTCAGGAACAATCCATATTGTTGCCAGATCGGCAGGTCGAGCCCGAGCGCAGCTGTCGCACGCCTGATGTCTTCGGGTGTGGCAGTTTCGATGTTGACCACATTGAAGACGGGATTGCCGACGCTGTGGATGCCGATGAAGCCGATCAGCGACATGGCGAGGAGTAGAAGCAAGGCCTGCGAGAGCCTTGCCGACAAGGCGGAGATTAGAGCCATCACCTTACTCCGTCGCTGCGATGGTCTGCATGGCTGTTGTCCAGCCGCGCGGGTGCATCACGAATGATCCAACTTTCGGGCCGTAGCCGACGATATGATGGAAGTGATAGAGCGGGATGATCGGCTGGTCTTTGAGAGCAAGCTCCGTTGGCTCTGCGAGCGCAAGATTCCGCGCCTCGCCTTCTTCGAGGCCCTCTGCCTTTGCAAGAAGTGCGTCAAAGGCTGGATTGCGATAATGCCCGAAGTTCAGCGCTCCGGTGCCGCGCTCCTTATCCGGAGAGGCCAGCAGCGCTTGCAGTATGACGTCCACGGATTCGCCAGAGGTCCCGCCGTACCAGGCGGCATATTCGCCGGCGGCGCGTTTGGTGTTGAATACAGAAAACGGGGATGCCTGGGGCTGGACAGACACGCCAATCCGCGCCCAGCTCTGTGCCACAGCCTGAAGACTGTCGCTGTCTCCGGGGTAACGGCCGGCAGGGCCAGCAAGCACCAGGTTGAAACCGTCAGGATAGCCGGCATTTGAAAGCAGTGCCTTGGCCGCGTCATAGTCGGGTGCTTCTGCCTTCAGGTTTGGGGAGGTTCCGGGCAATCCTTCGGGAAACAGCTGTGACGCTGCGGTACCGTATCCCGCGAGGATTTTTTCTGCGATCACATTGCGATCCGTGGCAAGCGCCAGGGCCCTTCGCACCCTCACGTCGCGAAACGGGTTTGGAATTGGGGCGCCGGATTTGTCGGTAACGCCGGACACCTTCTCCTTCTCGACGTCGAACTGCAGAAAATTGATGCGAGCCGCACTGATGCTGGCGATATTGGCGCCGCGCTGTTTCAGGGAACTCACGTCCCTCGCCGGGATCGAATCAGCCACATCCACATCACCGGCAGACAAAGCCGCGACACGTGCCGCAGGACTTTCCATGACCCTGAAGTTGACCGTGGGCCATGCGGGACGACCGCCCCAGTAGTCATCGTTTCGTGTCAGTCGCAGGGTCTCGCCCGAACTCCAGCCCTCCAGCTTGTAAGGGCCCGTGCCGACTGAAGCCCGCCCGGAATTGAGTTCCTCCGTTGTTTGAAACCCGTCCCCCGGCTTGTGCATGATGAAGATGGAAGACATCAGTAAAGGGAAACTGGGGACTGGCCGATCCGTTTCGAAGGTGACCGTTAATGGATCCGATGCCGTAACGGACCTGATATCTGCTACGTAGGAACGGTATCCGCCGCTGGGTGACTGCAGGAAGTTACGGATGCGCTCGATGGAATAGACAATATCCTCTGCCGTAAACGGCGAACCGTCATGAAACTTGACGCCGTCACGCAGCTTGAACTCCCAGCGGTTGCCGGAGATCATCGACCATGAAACCGCGAGGCCGGGCTTGAGAGAGAGCTTCTCGTCCTGGTAAACCAGCCGCTCGTAAATATTCGACAGCAGCGAAGTGTTTTCGTTGAGGTTCGCATAATGCGGATCGAGCGTCATCAACTTGTAAGATGTCGCGATCCTTAAGTCCGACTGGGTCTGGGCGCCGACTGGCGTTGAGGGCTGGGTGAGAAGCACGATTGAGAGAATGCCCGCCGCAATAGCGATTGGTCGTAATGTTTTGGTGAAATTGGTCATCGAGTTCCCTTTTGTCGTTGAAATTTGGACGGCCGAGCCCCTTGCTGCGGCGAGGCAGCAACTCGGTTCAGCAGTCAGTTGCTTGAATCGGTAATGCGACGGGGGCGCTGGAGCTCCGCCGGATAAATGAAACAGTGCTCGAATTTAGAGCGCCACAGCCTTCCCGTTTTGATCCCCCGCCCTAGTTGGTTGGGCCGGCGCGGTCATCGGGCCAACGCGCGGGCAGTAGGCAGGAAAAAAGACCTAGGAGTTGAGTTGAAATCTGTCCTCGCGAAATTAGGCGTAGTTCTGCTATTGTCGGAATCAACCATGATCCGAGCTCCCTAACAGCATGATTGTGGTTAGGCCGCATCATGCGCTCGTGCGCGAGATGCAGTCAAGTGAAACTAAAAGTGCCACATGAACTAAAAAAGTTCAACCCGAAATCGTGGATTTATGAAGAAAATAACAGGTGCTCAGATTCGAGCCGCAAGGGCCCTAAAGCGATGGACGGCTGAAGAGTTGGCCAGTCATGCCTCTGTTGGATTATCGACGATAAGAAGAGCTGAAGCTGACAATGGAGTACCATCCATCACCGCGGCAAACTTGAAGCTAATACATCTCGCTTTTGAAGATGCTGGAATCGAATTCATCGAAGAAAATGGCGGTGGGGTTGGTGTTCGCTTCAAGAACCCGCGTTAATCGAACGATCTTTTTCGCGACGAAGCGCCTCTCAATTTTCTGTCGGAAGCGGCGTTTTGGAATCTCTGCCAAGATGGGTTTATCAGTGAGCGCTCCGGCAAATCACACACCGTAGTGGCGCAAATCTAGGCAGACTCTCGTGATTGGCAACTCGGGGAGATTGAAGTGATTGCAGATGGCCGAAAACCTAGTGATATGAAAAACCCACAGGAAGATAGCGCAGCGATCCGTTTGCTGGGGATGGAAATACCGGACGTTTCGCTGAAAGCGACCGATGGCACGACTGTTGACCTCAAAGGACCGGGTCTATCCGTAATCTATGCGTACCCACGCACTAGTCCACCAGACGGCAGCGCATTTGAGGGATGGGACGAAATACCCGGAGCTAGAGGATGCACGCCTCAGTCTTGTGCGTTTCGCGACCATTTCTCTGAGTTGAGAAGACTAGGGGTGAGTCGTCTTTTCGGGCTTTCGACTCAGACCACTGAATATCAAAAAGAGGCCGCAGAACGGCTTCATCTGCCCTTTCCATTGCTTTCTGACAATTCGCTTTCGCTGGCCAACGCTCTTGACTTACCCACTTTTGAAACCGGCGGGTTCACCTTGCTCAAGAGGCTGACAATGATAATCGAAGACGGTACTATCAAGCATGTTTTCTATCCGGTTTATCTGCCCGATGAGAATGCCGACGCGGTGATTGCTTGGCTGGCAGCAGACTATCGCTCATGATTGTACGGAGTACCGACAACGGTCGAGACGCACGCTGCTTCTGTGGTTCCCGCACAAATCCATCGGCTTCGGGCACTTTAGCCCACGTGCTTAGGTGCCTTTGGAAAGACAGTTATGGGGCCGGGAGGAGACGATATTGGGGTGTCAAAACACTAAAGCCGACATCAGTAGATCTGGTGCCGTTGGCCAAGTTCGGCCCGAAGCGGACGTGCTAGACGCTCTTTAGAGCGGCCAAGTCACCATTGCTCAAGGATGTCAAATTGGCTTCGATCTTCTCGATCGACCAATCCCACCAGGCGATATCAAGAAGGTCGTTTATCACCTCGGCGGAATAACGCATTCTAATGATGCTGGCTGGATTGCCGCCAACCACTGCGTAAGGTGGGGCATCGCGCGCGACCACTGAGGCTGCGGCCACGATTGCGCCCGCACCAATGTGCACGCCCGGCATAATTGCCGCGTCGTGGCCGATCCAAACGTCATGTGAACCGCACCGGCTTTGCCGGAGACCGTTTGGTTTAAGTTATGCGGCCAATGCTGGTGCGTCCAGCATGGCGTAGTATCGTTCCTCGGCCTCTGCAGGCGGAATGTTTCCAATGGGCTCCAGTAGACGCCGGTTGTTGAACCAATCGACCCATTCCAGCGTGGCGAACTCCACAGCTTCGAAGTTGCGCCATGGTCCTCGGCGATGGATGACCTCAGCCTTGTAAAGGCCGTTGATCGTTTCGGCGAGAGCGTTGTCGTAGCTATCGCCGACGCTTCCGACGGAAGGTTCGATACCTGCCTCTGCCAACCGTTCGGAATACT
>NZ_FMVA01000022.1:0-63330 GCF_900101425.1 Rhizobium sp. NFACC06-2
ATGGCAACCCGAAACACAAGCGGATTAGCGCGGGTCATGCTTGCGCCATCGGTGCTGCTGCTTCTGGTGTGGATGATCGTGCCTCTGGCGATGACGCTCTGGTTCTCGTTCCAGAACTACAATCTCCTCAACCCGGCCAATGTCAGCTTCGCTGGTCTGTTCAATTACCAGTATTTCTATACCGACCCGGCCTTCTTCCAGTCGATCTGGAACACGCTGTTGATCGTCGGCGGTGTGCTGCTCATCACGGTGGTTGGCGGCATCGCCATTGCGCTTCTGCTCGACAATGACATTTTCGGCCAGGGCATCGTGCGCATCATGATCATCTCGCCCTTCTTCGTCATGCCGCCGGTGGCTGCTTTGGTGTGGAAGAACATGATCATGCATCCCGGTTACGGCGTGCTTGCCGATCTGTCGCGCTTCTTCGGTTTCCAGCCGGTCGACTGGTTCGCGCAGTTTCCGCTCTTGTCCATCATCATCATCGTCGCCTGGCAATGGCTGCCCTTTGCAACACTGATCCTCTTGACCGCGCTGCAGTCGCTCGATGGCGAACAGAAGGAAGCCGCCGAGATGGATGGCGCCAACTTCGTCAACCGCTTCATCTATCTGACGTTGCCGCATCTTTCCCGCGCCATCACCGTCGTCATTCTGATCCAGACGATCTTCCTGCTTGGCGTCTACGCGGAAATCCTCGTCACCACCAATGGCGGCCCAGGCTACGCTTCCACCAACCTTGCCTTCCTCATCTATCGCACCGCACTTCTGGGCTATGACGTCGGCGGGGCTTCGGCCGGCGGTATCATCGCCGTCATCCTCGCCAATATCGTCGCCATCTTCCTGATGCGCGCCGTCGGCAAGAACCTCGACCGGTAAGGGGGAAACATCATGGCCCGCAAGACAACCACTCGCGCAAAGATCGGCTTTTCCATCGCGGCCTGGGCCGTGGCGCTGCTGCTGTTCTTCCCGATCCTCTATGCCTTCCTCACCTCGATCAAGACCGAGCCGGAGGCCATCGCCGGCTTCAGCCTCATTCCGTCCGGCACGCTCGAGAATTACGTGACGGTCCAGACCCAGCGCGATTACTTCAAGCCCTTCATGAACTCGGTGGTGCTGTCGCTCGGCTCGACGATCATTGCGCTGATCATCGCCATTCCCGCCGCCTGGGCCATGGCGTTCTCGCCGACCAAGCGCACCAAGGACATTTTGATGTGGATGCTCTCCACCAAGATGATGCCGGCCGTCGCCGTGCTGGTGCCGATCTACCTGATCTTCCGCAATGCCGGCCTGCTCGATACCCGCATCGGGCTCACCATCATGCTCACCTTCATCAACCTGCCGATCGTCATCTGGATGCTCTACACCTACTTCCGGGAAATCCCCGGCGAGATTCTGGAAGCCGCCCGCATGGATGGCGCATCCTTGTGGAACGAGATCGTGCATGTGCTGACGCCGATGGCGGTTCCGGGCATTGCCTCGACGCTGCTCCTCAACGTCATCCTCGCCTGGAACGAATCCTTCTGGACCATCCGGCTGACGACCACCAATGCCGCCCCGCTGACGGCCTTCATCGCCTCCTTCTCAAGTCCGCAGGGGCTGTTCTGGGCAAAACTCTCGGCCGCCTCGATGATGGCGATCGCCCCCATTCTCGTCATCGGCTGGTTCTCGCAGAAACAACTCGTGCGTGGCCTGACCTTCGGCGCCGTGAAATAAGGAACGACAAACATGGGCAGCATTTCCCTTCAGAACGTGTCCAAGCTCTTCGGTGAGGCGAAAGTCATCCCGTCGATCGATCTCGATATCCATGACGGCGAATTCGTCGTCTTCGTCGGCCCCTCCGGCTGCGGCAAGTCCACGCTGCTGCGCCTGATTGCCGGGCTGGAAGATGTTTCCGGCGGCAAGATCGTCATCGACGGCAAGGATGTGACCGAGCGCGCGCCCGCCGAGCGCGGCCTTGCCATGGTGTTCCAGTCCTATGCGCTTTATCCGCATATGAGTGTGAGAAACAACATCGCCTTTCCGCTGAAGATGGCCAAGCTCGACAAGGCGATCATCGATAAAAAGGTCGAAGACGCCGCAAGGGTGCTGAACCTTACCGATTATCTCGAGCGCCGGCCCTCGCAGCTGTCGGGCGGCCAGCGCCAGCGTGTCGCCATCGGCCGCGCCATCGTGCGCGAACCCTCCGCCTTCCTGTTCGACGAGCCGCTTTCCAACCTCGATGCGGCGCTGCGCGGCACCATGCGGTTGGAAATCTCAGAACTGCACAATACGCTGAAGACGACGATGATCTACGTCACCCACGACCAGGTGGAGGCGATGACCATGGCCGACAAGATCGTCGTCCTCAACCGCGGCAATATCGAGCAGGTCGGCTCGCCGATGGAGCTTTACCGCTCCCCCGCCAACCTCTTCGTCGCCGGCTTCATCGGCTCGCCGCGCATGAACCTGGTGACCGGTGACTTCGCCCGCCAAAAGGGCGCGACCACCGCCGGCGTGCGGCCGGAGCATCTGGTGCTGTCGAAGGAAAGCGGGCTGTGGCAGGGCAAGGTCACCGTCGCCGAACATCTCGGATCGGATACCTTCCTGCATCTCGAGGTGAACGGCATCGGGCCGATTACTGCCCGCACCGATGGCGAGTTCGAATGCAAACACGGCGATACCGTCTTCATCACGCCGGATGACACCAAGATCCACAGGTTCGATGAGAAGGGTAAGGCGATATGACGGGAAGACTGGAAGGCAAATCCGCGCTGATAACAGGTTCGGCGCGCGGCATCGGCCGTGCCTTTGCCGAAGCCTATATACGGGAGGGGGCAACCGTCGCCATTGCCGATATCGATTTCGAGCGCGCCAGCAAGACCGCCCGGGAGATCGGCGAGAATGCCTATGCCGTCGAACTCGACGTGACCAAACAGCATTCCATCGACACCGCCATTCGCACGGTGGAGGGCCAGACCGGCGGGCTCGATATCCTCATCAACAATGCCGCGCTGTTCGATCTGGCACCGATTGTCGAGATCAAGCGCGAGAGCTACGAAAGACTGTTTTCGATCAACGTGTCCGGCACGCTGTTCATGATGCAGGCCGCCGCAAAAACAATGATCGCTCGGGGAAAAGGCGGCAAGATCATCAACATGGCAAGCCAGGCGGGCCGGCGCGGCGAGGCCTTGGTGGCGGTTTATTGCGCCACCAAGGCCGCCGTCATCAGCCTCACCCAATCGGCGGCGCTCGATCTCATCAGGCACGGCATCAACGTCAACGCTATTGCGCCGGGCGTGGTCGATGGCGAGCACTGGGACGGCGTGGATGCGCTGTTTGCGAAATATGAAAACCGCCCCGCCGGTGAAAAGAAGCGGTTGGTCGGGGAGGCCGTGCCCTTCGGCCGCATGGGCCGTGCTGAAGACCTGACCGGCATGGCGATCTTCCTTGCCTCCGATGAGGCACAATACGTCGTCGCCCAGACCTATAATGTCGATGGCGGCAACTGGATGAGCTGAGTCTCGGGCGCCTGCCGCCCGGCCTTGGCACGAACAACGTTTCCCCTTCGAGGATCGTGACATGACATGCAAACTCTCCCTGGCAACACTTGACGACGCCAGAAAAACCGCGGCTGTTCCGGCCTATTCCCGGGCCGATCTTTCCGCCGGCATCGTGCATTTCGGCGTCGGCAATTTCCACCGCGCCCATCAGGCGGTTTATCTGGATGACCTCTTCAACACAGGTGCGGACCATGACTTCGCTATCATCGGCGCGGGCGTTCTGCCGTCCGATGCGGTGATGCGCGAAAAGCTTGCCGCGCAGGATTTCCTGACGACGGTGGTGGAGCAAGACAATAACCGCACCGGTGCGCGCGTCACCGGGCCGATGATCGACATTTTGAAGGTCGGCGACACGAAGGCCATCATCGATACGCTCGCCGATCCGAAAATCCGCATCGTTTCCATGACGATTACGGAAGGCGGTTATTTCATCGATGCTTCCGGTTCCTTCAATCCGCAGCATCCGGCCATTGCCGAGGACGGCAGGAACCCGGCTTCGCCGAAAACCGTGTTCGGCCTCATCGTCGCCGGGCTGAAGGCGCGGCGGGACAAGGGGCTGCAACCCTTCACCGTCATGTCCTGCGATAACATTCCGCATAATGGCAAGGTCACGAAAAATGCCGTCGTCGGGCTTGCGGCTCTCTCCGATCCGGCCTTCGCCAACTGGATCGGTGAAAATGTCGCTTTCCCCAATTCCATGGTCGACCGCATTACGCCCGCGACAGGCGAGCGCGAACGCAATATCGCCCGTGACGATTTCGGCATCGAGGACAATTGGCCGGTCTTCTGCGAGGAGTTCAAGCAATGGGTGATGGAGGATAATTTCCCCGCCGGCCGCCCGGCGCTGGAAAAGGCTGGCGTGCAGTTCGTCAAGGATGTTGCGCCCTATGAGCACATGAAAATCCGCATCCTCAATGGCGGCCATGCGGCAATCGCCTATCCGGCGGCACTGCTCGACATTCATTTCGTGCATGAGGCGATGGAACATCCGCTGATCCGGGCATTTCTGGCAAAGCTTGAAAATGACGAGATCATTCCGGTCATTCCGCCGGTTCCCGATACGAATCTTGCCGATTATTTCGCGCTGATCGAGCGGCGTTTCCTCAATCCTAAGATCGGCGACACCATTCCGCGTCTGGCGCAGGACGGTTCCAACCGCCAGCCGAAATTCATTCTGCCATCCACCGCCGACCGGCTGGCGCGCGGCGAGGATATTGTCGGCCTTTCGCTGGTTTCGGCGCTGTGGTGCCGTTATTTCCAGGGCACCTCCGACAGCGGCAAGGAAATCGCCTTCAACGATGCCAGCGCCGACCGGCTTCAGGCAGCTGCCATCAAGGCCAAAGAGGATCCGATGGCCTTCCTCGCGCTTGAAGACATCTTCGGAACGGTTGCCGAATCGGAGCTTTTCCGTAAACGCTTTGCCCATGCATTGAAGACGCTGTGGCAAGAAGGCACGGCGAAGACCTTGCAGCTTTATCTGGATGACAAGCTGGCTGAAAAGTGACCATGAGATGGAAGACGAGACCGGGCCCCTTTTGATTTTCGATTGCGACGGCGTTCTCATCGATAGCGAGCCGGTCTCCATCTCCGTCCTTCTCGATATGCTCTCCCATCTCGGCGTTACGATGGGAGAGGAAGAGGCCTATGAGCGCTTCCTCGGTCGCAGCGTCGCCAGCATGACGGCGACGTTGTTTGAGGATTACGGTGTCGAAACCGACATCGATTTTCTCGACCATATGCGGGCGACGCTGTTTGAGCGTTTCCGCACCGAGCTTCGGCCGATTGACGGCATTGGCGAAACGCTGGACAGGCTCCTGCCGCTGCGGCGCTGCGTCGCTTCCTCAAGCCAGCCGGAACGTATCCGTTATTCGCTGGGGTTGACCGGCCTGATCGACAAATTCGAACCGCATGTCTTCAGCGCCACCATGGTGAAGAACGGCAAACCGGCGCCCGATCTTTTCCTTCATGCGGCGCGCGAAATGGGCGTCGATCCGCGTCACTGCATCGTGATCGAGGACAGCCCGGCCGGCATTGCCGCCGCAAAGGCGGCCGGCATGGGCGTTTTTGCCTTTACCGGCGGTTCGCATGCGCGCTTTCCCGCATTCCGTGAAAAGATCGCCGGGCTTGGGGCGGATGCGGTGTTTGACGCGATGCCGGATTTGGTCCAACTTGTCGGCAGCTATGTGGGGAAGGGCGGTTTTGACGGCCAAATGGAACGTGATGCGGGCTGAAGCAGATTTTGCCTGCCGCCGTCGCCGGGTCGTTGCGCAAGGGATGGAATTGCAGTCTTGATGCGTCAAAATCTCGTCGCTGTCGATGTCGGCACCGCCAGCGCCCGGGCCGGCATTTTCGATCCGGCCGGCCGGCTGCTTGCCCGCTCCACCCATCCGATCCTGATGCAGAGGCCGCAGGAAAACCACGCCGAACACGATTCCACCGACATATGGAAAGCGGTCTGCAGCGTGGTGAGGGCAGCGCTTGCCGAGGCCGGTGTTTCGCCGCAAAGCATTGCCGCCATCGGTTTCGACGCCACCTGCTCGCTGGTCATCCGCGATGGGCGGGGTGAGCCGGTTTCGGTTTCCGTTACCGGGGAGGACCGGTTCGACACCATCGTCTGGCTCGATCACCGGGCGATAGGCGAGGCCGACCGGCTGACGGCATCCGGCCACCGGGTGCTGGATTTCGCCGGCAACAGCGTCTCGCCGGAAATGCAGATGCCGAAGCTGATGTGGCTGAAGACGCATATGGCGGCAAGCTGGTCGCGCATGTCCTTCGCTTTCGATCTGGCGGATTTCCTGACGTGGAAGGCGACCGGTTCAGCGCAGCGTTCAAATTGCACGCAGACGGCGAAGTGGAATTTTCTGGCGCAGGAAAATCCCGGCTGGCAGGCGGATTACCTCGAATTGGCGGGCCTTGCCGATTTGAGGGAGCGGGCAGGGCTTCCCGAAACTACGGTAATGCCGGGTGATAGCATCGGCCCGCTTTCGCCCGAAGCTGCCGCCGAACTGGGTCTCGATAACGGTTGCCAGGTGGCGGCAGGCATGATCGACGCCTATGCCGGTGCGCTCGGCGCATTGGGCGGCTGCCTGTCTGCGGATGTGGGCCGGCATGTGGCGCTGATCGCCGGTACATCGAGCTGCCTTGTCGCCATGTCGGAACGGCAGATGCCCGGCCACAGCCTCTGGGGGCCCTATTGGCAGGCGATCCTGCCGGGTCACTGGCTGGTGGAGGGCGGGCAATCGGCCACCGGTGCGCTGCTCGACCATATCGTGCGCATGCATGCGGCAGGCGGTGAGCCGGATACGGCGCTGCATGCCCGCATCGTTGCGCGGGTAACGGAATTGCGTGCGCTTGAGGGCGAGGCCTTCGCTGAGCGGCTGCATGTGCTGCCGGATTTCCACGGCAACCGCTCGCCGCTTGCCGACCCGCATGCCGTCGGCGTCATCAGCGGACTGACTTTGGATACGTCTTTCGACAGTCTCTGCCGTCTTTACTGGCGCACGGCCGTCGCCATTGCGCTTGGCGCGCGCCATGTGCTCGATGCGATGGAGCGTTTCGGTTATGCGGTGGAGAGCCTGCACGTTACCGGCGGGCATGTGAAGAACCCGCTGCTGATGGAGCTTTATGCCGATGTGACGGGCAAGCGCATCGTCGTTCCCGCCACCGCCGATGCGGTGCTGCTCGGCACGGCGATGACGGCGGCGACGGCCGGCGGGGTGCATGCGAACCTTGCGGCTGCAGGGGCCGCCATGTATCCGGGCAATGCAGAAATATCAGGCAATCCGGCGCGTGGCCCCCGTTATGAGCGGGATTATCGCCGTTTTCTCGCCATGCACCGCCATCGTCAGGAACTGGAAAGCCTTTGATTTTCTAAAAGGAAATGACGGGTTTTGACGGCCGCCGCTCATTTCTTCTCCCCGCCGGGGAGAAGGTGGCCCGAAGGGCCGGATGAGGGGGAACGCCAGCGATAGAACGCACCCTAGCCCCTTCATCCCGCTGTCGCGACCTTCTCCCCGGCGGGGAGAAGAAACAAGCGGCAACCGCTCGATTTCATATGCCGCCGCTGCCGCTAAACGCAATCAGCCACGCAGCGAGCGTTTCAGGGCCGTGAGGTTTTTTGCCCTTGCCCTGCCGCTGTCATCGGCGCTGGCGCCAAGCGCACAGAGGGTGAATTCCAGCAGGGAGACCAGTTGCAGCAGGCCCTGGCCGCCATTCTGCGCCTGCGGCATGGCAAGGCAGAGATCGGCGCTTTCCGGTCCCCATTCATAAAAGCGTGTGGTGATCAGCAATGTCCTGTAGCCGCTCTTGCGCGCCATTGCCGACAGGCGTTGCAGGGGCGACAGGGCGCCGCCGCAATCCATGATGACGAGCAGCGCCTGCGCGGGGTCGAAATCCCACAGGGCGACATAGGCCGCGCTGTCGCTGCCGAGATAATGGATATGGCCCCGGCTCTCCAGAAGCCGCCCGTAAAAATGCCGCCCGGCATCGAGACCTTCCGGAGAGGTCGCCAGAAAAACATTGCCCGCCGTGGCGATCTCGTTCATGGCAACCCGCCAGATCGATTGGGTGGTCATGTCGAAAGCGGTCTGGATGGCCTGAATCTGCTGCGACAGAAGCTGTGAAAACGGGTTGGAATGGCGTTCGCCGCCTTCGGCCATGGCGGGTTGGTCCGCGCCCGCCGTTTCTTCGGCATGGCGCAGATCGGCGCGGATATCGCTGAATTGCCGGTATCCCAGCGAACGCAGGAAACGGCCGACCGTCATCGGACTGAGGCTGAGCTTGGCGGCCAGCGTCTGGGCCGTCTCGAACGGCAATTCGTCCAGATGTTCGATCAGATATTTGGCGATCTTGCGCTCTGAAGGGGTGCCTGCCTTCATGGCGCGCGTAAGGTTCAACAGCAGCTTTTCCACCAACGCCTCATTCTTTTATCTTTATTGAACGATGATGCATGCGCGCGCGCAAACGAGCGTGCGAACCGCAATTTGACGGTGGGGGATAGCTTTTCCGGCCTTGTCCTCCACCGGACCGGAATGCGAAATATAATAGGTATATTATTATATTTTAGAGATACCTTTTATTCAAGAGAAATTCCATCTGCGGTTTAAATCCAGCCATTTGGCATATTTCCGCCCGTCTTGCAGAGCGGGCGGGCAGCGCTTATCTCTCGTCTGGTAAGTGTGTTTCAACGCGAAAGGCGTCGAGGAGTTCCGGATGATTTTTGATGCGGCGAGGCTTGCCTTCCACAATCTCTTTGCCGCCGAAACCCGGTCGGTCTTCTGGAAGGTTCTGGGGCTCACGCTTCTCGTGCTTGCGGCGCTGTGGTTCGCCATTCGCTCGATCTTCATTTATTTCGCCCTGCCGTGGGTGGATACGCTGATCCCCGGCGTGCCGGACTGGGCAGGCTGGCTGACCTTCGTTTTCGCCATTTTCGCCGGCATCGGGTTGGCGCTGGCGCTGGCGCTGCTCATTTCGCCGGTCACCGCCGTCATTGCCGGCCTGTTTCTCGACGATGTCGCCGAAGTGGTCGAGAAAAAGAGCTATCCGAACGATCCGCCGGGCAAGGCGATGCCGGTCGGCGAGGCTGTTCTGTCGTCCATCAAGTTCTTCGGTGTCGTCATTGCCGGCAACCTTGTCGCGCTGTTGCTGCTTCTGGTGCCGGGTATCAATCTCATCGCGTTTTTTCTGGTGAACGGCTATCTGCTCGGCCGGGAATTCTTCGAATTCGCGGCGATGCGTTTCCGCTCGCCCGCCGAAGCGAGGTTGTTCCGTTCAAAACACCGCACCACCGTTTTCATGGCCGGGCTGGTCATTGCGGCCTTTCTGGCGGTTCCATTCCTCAACCTGCTGACGCCGCTTTTTGCGGCCTCCATGATGGTGCATCTGCACAAGGCCGTCAGCCGGCGCGATCCCTCATTCGCTAGCGGCCGCACTGAACAGCTGCGCGGGTAATTCCACCAGCGGCGCTGGAATATCGAAGGTCTTTTCCGGCGACTTGCAGATATCGGCGATCACGCAACGTTCGCATTCCGGCTTGCGCGCCTTGCAGCAATAACGCCCGTGCAGGATCAGCCAGTGATGGGCATGGAACAGATATTGTTCGGGAATGATGCGGATCAGCCGGTCTTCAACCTCGTCAGGGGTTTTGCCCGGCGCAAGACAGAGCCGGTTGGCAATGCGGAAGACGTGTGTATCCACCGCAAGCGTGGGCACGCCGAAGGCCATGGACATCACCACATTGGCCGTCTTGCGGCCCACACCCGGCAGCGTCACCAGCTCCTCGCGGGTTTTCGGCACCTCGCCGCCGAAATTGTCGATCAGCATCTGCGACAGGGCAATGACGTTTTTCGCCTTGTTGCGGTAAAGCCCGATGGTCTTGATATATCCGATCAGGTCTTCCTCGCCGAGCGCCAGCATCTTTTCCGGCGTATCGGCCACCTTGAACAGCGCGCGCGTGGCCCGGTTCACGCCCACATCGGTCGCCTGCGCGGAAAGCGCCACGGCCACCAGCAGGGTGAAGGGATTGGTATGTTCCAGCTCGCCTTTCGGCTCCGGTCGCTGAATGGAAAAGCGCCGGAAGATTTCGGTGAGCTCGTCCTTCGAATAGGCCGTTTTCACCCGCGCCGGCTTGCGCGCGGATGCCGGATTTGACTTTTTCAATGTTTGGGTGCTGGATCGTTTTTTGGCGACTGTCATGGACTATCTATAGCCAGCCCGCCCTGAGGAAAGCAACGTGGATACGCTCAACGACCAGCCGATTTTCGCGGCGGAACTCGTTCCGCACCGTTCGCTTGGCAGAAGGGGTTTCCGGCTGCTCCTGCTTTTCTCCGGCCTGGCCTGCCTTGTCTATGGCGGCTTCTTCCTCGCCACCGGGGCATGGCCGGTCGGCCTGTTCTTCGGGCTGGATTTCCTGCTGCTTTATGCCGCCTTCCGCGCCAATTACCGGGCGGCGAAGGCGCGGGAAGAGGTCAGCGTCTCGCGCACCAGCCTGTCGATCCGCAAATTTTCTCCCGCCGGGCGGATGGTGGAGCATCGCTTCAATCCCTTCTGGGCGCGTTTCAGGGTGCGGCGGCATGACGAGATCGGCATCGTCTCCATGCATGTGACGGGCGAAGGCCGTGCGACCGACATCGGTTCGTTTCTCAACCCGGATGACCGCGAAAGTTTTGCCAAGGCGTTTGGCGGTGCGCTGGCGACTGTGCGGCGGCGGATGTGAGCGGATAGTCCAGCTCACTATCCGTCATTCCGGCTGAGGGCCGGTATGACGGTAGAAACGGAGCACCGCGCAAGAAACGGGTGGAGACGCAGTCGCTTTAATGATTTTCTCTTACCCGTTAGGAGATTTGCGATGAACGCCAATATTACGCTGAAAGAAGACATCACCCCCATCGGAACGGATTACGACACGGTGCGTGGGGTTATCGAGCTTTTGACGCTGGATTATCGCGAGCAACCCTCCCTCGAAGCCATTGCCGCAGAGCTTGGCCAGTCGCCGACGCAATTACAGAAGACCTTCACCCGCTGGGCCGGCCTTTCGCCCAAGGCATTCCTGCAGGCCGTAACGCTCGATCATGCCAAGCGGCTGTTGCGCGAAGAGGATTTGCCGCTGCTGGAAACCTCGATCGAGGTCGGTATGTCTGGCCCCGGACGCCTGCACGATCTGTTCGTCACCCATGAGGCCATGTCGCCCGGCGAATGGAAGGCCAAGGGCGGCGGGCTGACGATCCGTTACGGTTTCCACACCTCGCCCTTCGGCCTTGCGCTGGTGATGGTGACAGATCGTGGCCTTGCCGGCTGCGCCTTTGCCGATCCGGGTGAGGAAAGGGCCTGTTTCGAGGACATGGCCGGCCGCTGGCCGAATGCGCATTATGTCGAGGATCGCGAAGCGACGGCACCCTACGCTGCCCGCATCTTCGATCCATCCATGTGGTCGGCGGACAGGCCGCTGCGCGTCGTGCTGCTCGGCACGGATTTTCAGGTGCGAGTCTGGGAAAGCCTCCTGAAAATCCCGATGGGTCGCGCCGTCACCTATTCGCACATCGCCTGCGATATCGGCCAGCCCACCGCCTCCCGCGCCGTGGGTGCGGCGGTCGGCGCCAACCCGGTCTCGTTCGTCGTTCCCTGCCATCGCGCCGTGGGGAAAAGCGGGGCTCTGACGGGGTATCACTGGGGCCTGACCCGCAAGCGGGCGATGCTCGGCTGGGAAACGGGGAAGGTGTGACGCCGGGTTCCCTCATCCCTGTGCTTGTCACAGGGATCCAGCCAGCCCAAGTCCTTGGGTTGAACAGACTCTTCCCGTCGCGCAGACGCGCGCCGACTGGATTCCTGTGACAAGCACAGGAATGAGGGAGAGCCTAAATCGACTGACGAAGCCTAAACCAGCTCCATCAACGCCCGCGCTGCTGCCTCGTCTGTTATCAGCGTATTACAGCCGATGCGTTTAATCGTGGCGCGGATGGCGATGGCGCGGTGGGCGCCGCCGGAGGCCAGCACGATGTGTTTGGCCTTGCGCAGCGTATCGAGATCGATTGCCATGGCGCACTGGTTGATCGGGTGATCGACCGAGCGGCCTTCGGCATCGATGAAATTGAACATGGTGTCGCAGACGCAGCCGGCATCGATGAGTTCCTGCAGCGTCGCCTTGGAAATGAAACCCTCCGACAGCGAGGTCGAATGCGGGCCGATATCGCCGCAGGAGACGATGGCGAGATCGAGCGTTTCGGCGAGATCATAAAGCGTCGCGAGCCCGCATTTTTCGATCAGCGCCCGTTTGGTCTCAACCGAATCCACCAGCAGCGGCGCGAGGAACATGTAACATTCCGCTCCGAGCGCGCTTGCCAGCCGCCAGGTGTAATCCAGCGGGTTGGTCTGGTGCACGGCGACGATGCCGCCGAGCAGCGAGACGACCTTGCAATTTTCCCGGCGTGGCGGGCGAAAGCTGGAAAGCGAGGCGGTCATGGTGCGGCCCCAGCCGACGCCGATGGTGGCCTCGTTCGGCACCGCTTCTGAGAGGAATTGCCCGAGCGCCAGCCCGACGGCCTTGGCCGTGCCTTCGGCGTTCGCCTTATCCGGGGAAGGGATGATCACCGCCTCGTCCAGCCCGTAGGCCGCCTCCAGCCGGCCGGCCAGCTCGACGAAATCCTCAATGCCTTCGTTGATCCATATCTGCACTTCGGAGCGCTTCATCGCCTCGTCCAGAAGGCGGATCACGGTGGAGCGGCTGATGCCCAGTTTCTCGGCGACATCCTTCTGCGTCATGCCCTGATTATAATAGAGCCATGCGGCGCGCAGCCGCAGAGACGCCGCTTCCGAATAGGCCGTATGGGTTTCTCTTCTCAGTTTCGCCACGGTTTCCGCCATTCTTTATGAGCGACCGAGTATCGCAGGCGTGAAACTTATGTCAATTGCGATGCGCAAATGTCTTGACTTTCGCGTCTTCGACTTGCGATAGTTGGAACCGACGAAACCGCGATTTCGGCCTTGGGCGCACCCCCGGTGCGGGAACGAAATGACGGCTGAGCAAGTTTTCAAGAGATCATGAAGGATCATCAGATATGACATCCAAACTCGAACAACTTCGCGCCATCACCACGGTCGTTGCCGATACCGGCGATATCGAGGCGGTTGCGCGCCTGAAGCCGGTGGATTGCACCACCAACCCCACCATCGTTCTCAAAGCGCTCGGCACACCGGCCTTTGCCGATGCGGTGAAGGAAGCCGTCGCATGGGGCAAGAAGCAGGGCGGCCACTCCGACGCCGTGGTTGCCGCCGTTGCCGACCGTCTTGCCATTTCCGTGGGCGCAGCCCTTGCCGGCCTCGTTCCCGGCCGCGTGTCGACCGAAGTCGATGCCGACCTTTCCTTCGATACGCAAGCCTCCATCACCAAGGCGCGCCACATCATTGCCGCCTATAAGGAGCGCGGCATCGAGCGTGAACGCATCCTCATCAAGCTCGCCTCCACCTGGGAAGGCATCAAGGCTGCCGAGGTTCTCCAGTCCGAAGGCATCGACTGCAACCTGACCCTGCTGTTCTCGCAGGCACAGGCGATTGCCTGCGCCGAAGCCAAGGTCTTCCTCATCTCGCCCTTCGTCGGCCGTATCCTCGACTGGTACAAGAAGTCGACCGGTGAGACCTACACCGCCGAGACCGATCCGGGCGTCGTGTCGGTGCGCAGCATCTACAATTATTACAAGGCCAATGGCATCGGCACCGTCGTCATGGGCGCCTCCTTCCGCAATGTCGGCGAAATCGAAGCGCTGGCCGGTTGCGACCGCCTGACGATCAGCCCGGCGCTGCTGGAAGAGCTGGACAAGGACAGCGGCAAGCTGGAGCGCAAGCTTTCGCCTGACAATGTCAAGGCAGAGCCGCTGCAGTCGCTCGACGAGAAGGCATTCCGCTGGGCGCTCAACGAAGATGCGATGGCCACCGAGAAGCTTTCGGAAGGCATCCGCCTGTTCGCCAAGGATCTGGTGACGCTGCGCGAAATGGTCCGCAAGGAACTGACGCTGGCTGCGGCCTGATACAAAAAGGGGGAACCATCCACGTTCCCCCGGCGTTTAAGAGATATAAATCTCCAGTCACTCAAAACGCGATCGGGTCCCTGCCGGTCGCGTTTTTTTGTGCGCTTCAGAAATTTCCGTTTCCCGTCGCCACTTCGGAAATCCGCTTTGCCGCCTCGCGGATCAGCGCTTCACAGCTCTCGCGTGTTGGGGCCTTGCCGCCAAGCGGGGTAATATAGGGGCAGGTGATGACCGCAAGCGCCGTGCCGTCCAGCGTCAGCACCGGGGCGGAAATATTGCGCACGCCGGCGGTCTGAAGGCTGTCCATGGATTCGAAACCGTTTTTGCGCACCTCCGCCAGCCGCCCGGCAAGGTCCGGCGGCACGGTTTCGCCGCTGCCGCGCACCTGTTCGGTTATCATGATCTGGCGCTGCGCCTCGGTCTGGAAGGCCAGAAGCACATGGCCGGAGCCGGTGTGGAACAGGCTCATCTGCGCGCCGACCCGCATGGACATGGCCCAGTAGGTGGACGATTCCTGCTGGGCGATGACAACGACGCTGCCGCGATCATAAACCGCCAGATGACAGGCCTGCTCGGCGCTTGCCGAAAAATCGCGCATGACCGGTGCGGCAAAGGAGACCAGCCGGCGGATCGGCGCATGGAAATGCGCCAGCCCGAACATTTTCAGCGTCAGTGAGAAGCGGTCTCCCTCAAGCCGCTGCACATAACCGCGGCGCACCAGCCGGTCCAGCATGCGATAAAGCTCGTTCGGGCTTTTGCCGATAGACTTGGCGATCTCGATCTGGGTCAGCCCGCCATCGGTGCGGGCCAGAAGTTCGAGAATGTCCAGACCCTTGTCGAGGGCGGGAGCGCGATATCTTTCGCTGTCGTCGTCGGTCATCTGGCCTCGAAGGTGTTTTGCGCGGTCGCCGGGTGGGCAGCCTGAAATATGGTTGCCCGATACCCGCCATCCACGCAAGTTTGCTTGACGCCATATGAATACCGCGTTTACATATGAATTGTCGATCCATATTTGAGGTCATCGAAATTCAGCGGTCCGGTGCCTGAAGGGCGGGCGGGCCTTAGCGGGAGGCTATTCATGGTGCAGGATTTTAACGGCCGGACAGTGGTGATCACCGCCGCCGGTCAGGGTATCGGCCGGGCGGCGGCCGAGCGGTTCGTCTCGCTCGGCGCGCGCGTCATCGCCACCGATATCAATGAGCAGGCGCTTTCGACGCTTAAAGGTGCGGAAACCCGGGTTCTGAACGTGCTGGATGGCGATGGCGTCAAGGATTTCGCCGCCGATATCGGCCATGCGGATGTGCTGTTCAACTGCGCCGGTTTCGTTCACTCAGGCACCATTCTCGATTGCGAAGAGAAGGACTGGGATTTCTCCTTCGATCTCAACGCCAAGGCGATGTATCGCACCTGCCGCGCCTTCCTGCCCGGCATGCTGGAAAAGGGCAAGGGCGTAATCGTCAACATGTCCTCCGTCGCTTCCAGTGTGAAGGGCGTGCCGAACCGTTTCGCTTATACTGCCTCCAAGGCGGCCGTGGTGGGTTTGACCAAGGCCATCGCCGCCGATTTCGTCACCAAAGGCATTCGCTGCAACGCCATCTGCCCCGGCACGGTCGATAGCCCGTCCCTGCATGACCGTCTGCGCGCCACCGGCAATTACGAACAGGCGCTGGCCGATTTCATCGCCCGCCAGCCGATGGGCCGCATCGCCACGCCGGAAGAAATCGCGGCGCTGGTTACCTATCTCGCGTCGGACGAGGCAGGCTTCACCACCGGCCAGATTCACGTCATTGACGGCGGCTGGACTGGCTGAATCTTTTTAAGGGAGAGAGGAGAGGCGACCGGCGTAAAAACCGGTCGCTTTTTTTCGTTCAGACGACGGCGCTTCCGGCCATCAGTGCAAGCACGAGGAAGACCAGGAAGATCACCACGGCGATGAAGAACAGGATTCGGGCCACGCCCGCCGCGGCTGCCGAAATGCCGGTAAAGCCGAATACGCCCGCGATCAAAGAGATAACAAAGAAAATAAGAGCCCACTTCAGCATGGCGCTTCCCCTTTTGCATAATTTCCCGAGCCCGCCGCCCCGCGACAGGCTCGGTAAAATGACGCGCAAAAGGCGAAAATGTTCCATACGCCCGGAAAAATCGTTATTTTAGAGTGTTTTCGCTTTTCTTCGAATAGCGAAAACACTCTAACTCTTGTTTTGGCGCATTTCCGGACGGAAAACCGGGGTCCACTTTTCCTGGAAATGCTCTAGAAGCCTGTTTCCCCTGCCGCATCGATCCGCCTCGCCTTCAAGGTGGTGCGGATGAAGGTGGCAACGAAAGCAAGGCTCATGAACATGACGATAGTGGGGGCCGGCGCGCTATCGATGAGGAAGCTCAGCCATATGCCTGCCAGCGATGAGGTTATCGCCACCGCAATGGCCACCAGCAGCATGGCGGAAAAACGCCGGGTCAGCAGGAAGGCGATTGCGCCCGGCGCGACCAGCATGGCGATCGAAAGGATGATACCCACCGCCTTCAGCGCCCCGACGACGGTGAGCGACAGGACCATCAGCAGACCGTAATGCAGCACCCGCACCGGCAGGCCGATGGCTTTCGCATGCTGCGCATCGAAGGCGTTGACCAGCAGATCCTTGCGCAGAATGCCGAGAAACAGCGTGGCGAAAAGCGCAATCAGGCCCGTCTCCAGCATATCCGCCGGCGCAATGCCCAGCATGTCGCCGAAGAGAATGTGGTCGAGATGCACATCGCTCTGCACTTTCACATAAAGCACCAGCCCCAGCCCGAACATGCCGGAAAAGACGATGCCCAGCACCGTGTCTTCCTTGATACGGCTGTTTTCCTTGATGAAACCGGTGCCGAGCGCGCAGATCATGCCGGCGATGAAGGCGCCGATGGAAAGCGGGATGTTGACGATATAGGCCAGCACCACACCGGGCAGCACGGCGTGGGAAACCGCATCGCCCATCAGCGACCAGCCCTTCAGCACCAGAAAACAGGAGAGCATCGCCATAGGCACCGCGATCATCAGGGTGATGACGAAGGCATATTGCATGAAGGGCAATTGAAACGGCAGGATGGCGAGTTCGAGATAGTCGCTCATGGCGTTTCCTCCAGCGCCCTGCGGGCCTTGGCGCGGGAAGCAAGCAGGCCGTGCTTGGGCGCGAAAACGAAGGCAGCAAGGAATATCGCCGTCTGCAGCACGACGATCACGCCGCCGGTGGCACCATCGAGGAAATAGCTGAGATAAGCGCCGACGAAGCTGGTGGCCGCGCCGATGATGAGGCTCATCAGGATCAGCCGCTCGAAACGGTCGGTCAGCAGATAGGCGGTGGCGCCGGGCGTCACCACCATGGCGACGACGAGGAAGGCCCCAACGGTCTGGAGGGCGGCAACCGTGGAGGCGGCGAGCAGGGTGAAGAATATCACCTTCAGCACTTCCGGCTTCAGCCCCACGGTGCGGGCGTGGTTCTCATCGAAGAACACCACCATGAAGTCACGCCATTTCAGCGCCAGCACGATGAGGCTGATGCCGCCGATCAGCGCCAGCTGGATGGTGTCTTCGGCGGTGATCGCCAGAATATTGCCGAGCACGATGGTCTGGATATTCACCGAGGTGGGCGAGAGCGACACCATGAACAGGCCAAGCCCGAAAAACGAGGTGAAGATCAACCCGATGATCGCGTCTTCCTTCAACCGCGTCTTCTGGTTCAGGAACAGCATGGAACCGGCCGCAAGCCCGCCGGAAAGGAACGCGCCGAGCGAAAAGGGCAGGCCCAGCATATAGGCGCCCGCCACGCCCGGAACGATGGCATGGGAAAGCGCATCGCCGATCAGCGACCAGCCCTTCAGCATCAGATAGGCAGAGAGAAAGCCGCAGACGCCGCCCACCAGTGCGCTGACCCAGATGGCGTTCAGCATGTAACCATAGGTGAAAGGCTCAAGAAGGCTGTTTATCATCGACTTTTTCTTTCGGAGCCTCAGGATCGCGCCCGTTCTGGCCATTCTTGCCGTAGATCACGAAAGGCCGCTCGTCATCGGTGATAACCTTCACCCGGCGCGGGTCGGCGTCGTCATGCAGGTCTGCCCCGCCAAGCACGAAGTGGCGCAGGCTGCCGCCGAAGGCTTTTTGCAGGTTCTCCTCGTTGAAGGTATCCGCCGTCTTGCCCGATGCCAGCACCGTTCCCTTGACGAAGACGGCGCGGTCACAGAATTCCGGCACGCTGCCGAGATTATGGGTGGAGACCAGCATGACGCGGCCCTCGTCGCGCAGCGCCTTCAAAAGTGCGACGATCTGCTCTTCCGTCGTCACATCGACACCGGTGAAAGGCTCGTCCAGCAGGATCACCTGACCCTCCTGCGCCAGCGCGCGAGCCAGAAACACCCGCTTCTTCTGCCCGCCGGAGAGTTCGCCGATCTGGCGCTTGCGATAGTCCAGCATATTGACGCGTTTCAGCGCCTCTTCGACCATGTGATGGTCGCGTTTCGAGGGGATGCGCAGGAAATTCATGTGGCCGTAACGGCCCATCATCACCACATCCTCCACCAGCACCGGAAAGCTCCAGTCCACCTCCTCGGCCTGCGGCACATAAGCGACGAGGTTTTTCCTGAGCGCTTCCTTCACCGGCAGGTCGAAAATAGAGACGGAACCGGCGGCCAGCGGCACGAAACCCATGATGGCCTTGAAAATCGTGGACTTGCCGGCGCCATTGACGCCGACAAGTGCAGTGATCGTTCCGCGGGGGATGGAAAAGCTGGCATTTCTTAATGCGGTGTGGCCGTTTCGATAAGTCACTGTCGCATTTTGAACCGTCAGGCCGCCGCCCGATTTTTTACTGCCCATTCTCATGAAGACAGCCCCTTGGCAATGGTTTCGCTGGTCACGCGCAAAAGGTCCAGATAGGTCGGAACCGGGCCGTCCGCCTCGCTCAGTGAGTCCACATAGAGGATGCCGCCATAGGCCGCGCCGGTTTCCTTGGCCACCTGCTCTGCGGGATCGGCGGAAACGGTGCTCTCGCTGAAGATGACGTGGATATTGTGCTCGCGCATGGCGTCGATCACGCCGCGCACCTGCTGCGGCGTGCCCTGGCTGTCGGCATTGACCGGCCACAGGAACAGTTCCTTCAGGCCGAAATCGCGGGCGAGATAAGAAAACGCACCTTCGCTCGTTACCAACCAGCGCTTGTTTTCCGGCAGAACGGAAAGCGTGTCGCGGATCGGCTGTACGGTGGCTCTGATCTTGTCCGAATAGGCCTTGGCATTGGCGGCATAGACATCGGCATGGGCGGGGTCGATCTCGGTCAGGCCCTTGCGGATATTTTCCACGTAGATCAAGGCGTTATCGGGGGACATCCAGGCGTGCGGGTTGGGTTTGCCCTGATAGGCGCCGCCGCTGATCGCCATGGGCTCCACGCCGTCGCTCACCGTCACGCTCGGCACGCCGGAAAGATTGGCCAGGAACTTTTCGAACCACAATTCCAGATTGAGGCCATTGCGAAGCACCAGATCGGCCTTGCGGGCTTTGAGAATATCGCGCGGCGTTGGCTGGTAGTTGTGAATTTCAGCGCCCGGCTTGGTAATACTTTCCACCTCGGCCGCATCGCCCGCCACATTGCGCGCCATGTCGGCGATGATGGTGAAGGTCGTCACGACAGTCGGTTTTTCCTGCGCGAGGGCAGCGCCGGGCAGAAAAAGCGAAAAAGCGAAAATCGCGTGGCGGATTTTATGGAAGTTCACGGGGCTCACCAGATTTTGTTGCGATTAATTCGCAATACCATCTGTTATAAAATCACGCTTGTCAACGCTATTGCAAATCATTCGCAAATTAGTGCATTTCGCAAATGTCCGAAAATGGTGCGTTTTTGCCGGTGTTGCACCGGCGGGATTAAACTTTTTTCAATGAGAAAGCGGCACTATCGCAAGGCTCGGACAGCGTGGTCCGGAGCTTGTCCCGCGTGTGTTCCTCATCCTTCGAGCCACGTTTTGGGGTGAGGGCGTAAGACGGGGTACTTGATGTCAGGATGTTGCGGGTGAAAGCTGTATTCGGACGAATGCGGTTTTCGCGCAAGCTCGTTATGTTTGGAGGCGGGATCCTGCTTTTGGCGGGTGCGACCGGCTCTGCTGCCGTGTTTATCGGCAGCGAGCGGCTGCTCGGCCCATCCTATGCCTCCACCAACGGGCTTTCCTGCGACGCGGTCCAGACGGTCAATATCCGCAAGAACGGTTCCCTATGGATCCGCAAATTCATTCGCACCCAGGGCGGTGACGGCACAGAGCGGCTGAAGACTGCGCTTCGTGTCGCAAGGGCGGTTTACGACAAGCAGAAACCCGATCTGGTTCAGGTCTCCGTGCTCGACAAGAACGGTCCGCAGCTGCGCTCGGAAATGCGTGGCCGTGCCATTGCCGCACAGGTGGTTTTCATTCCCGATCCGGCAAAAATTCCCGAAGGCGCGGATGCCCATCGTTATTCGGCCTTTTATTACGATGGCGCCGCCAATGCCAGCGGCCAGTTTTACGGCCTGCGCATCGATCTGCCGCTGGAAGATGCCGAGGCGCTGGCGGCAGGCCTCAGCGATTCGGCCGATTGTGCGACCCCGGCTCTGGATGCCGGTTCTGAAGGCCATGAAGGAAAACCCGCGAAAACTGCGACGGGACACGGCGAAACCAAAGATGACGGCGCGGGCGGCCACGGCGGCGCGCCGGCGGAAGCCAACGAAGGCGGGGCTGCCCATGGCGAAACCCCGTCTCCCGAAGCGCATGGCGAACCGGCTGCCGACGAACTTCTGACCTCGACGCCGGAAGCCGATGGCGGCAGCATCTTCAGCCTGTCCTATCTGAAATCGCTGATCTTCGGCAAAGGCTCGACGACCGCACAGGCGGCGGAAGAAAAGCCGGCTGCCGAAAATGCGCCGGCGGAAGAACCCGGTGCGGAGAAAAAGGCCGCGAGCCACTAAGCGGGCGAGGGCGGTTTCTCCCCGAACCCTTCCGGGGCTCGCATCTGACGTGTCAGATATCCGGCCCGATCCGCAGGCGGCCAGCCGGATTTGGAAATTTCTTCCGTTTGTTGACGATTTCCGGAGAGAAACTCTGCGACAGGGCGGCAAAGGCGGCAATGCGGGCGATCAGCTTTTCCCGATCGCCCTTTGTCACGGCTTCGTAGCTCTCGATCTCGTCGATATAACCCGTCAGCCAGTCTCGATATTTGCCTTCGTTCCACAGCCGCTCAGTCGCAAACACCGTGTCTTCCAGCCGATCATAGGCAACGAGCGTCCGTCGCCAGCGATGCTCGTCGAAATCCAGCGCGCCGTTGGCGAAGAGCGACCCGACCTCGAGGCCGTAGCTCATCAGCTTCGCAGAACGTTCCGGCGGCATGGTGAGGTTCAGCCCGCCTTCCTCTTCGTTGAGGAAAACGCGGGCGATGCGCTCTCTCTGGCCCGGCATGGTGGCGAGCGACTGATCCTGCCAGTCCTTCGCCGAGCTGAGGATGCTGCCGAGAAAGCCGCTCATTTTTTCCATCTTGTGAACGGGCACGCCGATCCCTTCGCCGGCCGCCTGCGGGATCGTGACGCGCTTACCGCTGCTGGCGATAGATTTCGGCAATTCATCGAGGCTAAGCGCGAAAGTGGGGCGCGACGGAAGCAGGGCATCGAAAAGATGAATGGGGAAGTTGCTGCTGATGCCGCCATCGGAGAACCAGATTTTCGCCTTCATGACGGGCCGCGCTTTGCCGCCGAGACGCTGCACGATATCCAGCGTGCCACGATCGTTGGTATAGGCCGGAATGGCCTTGAACAGCACCGGGAAGCTCAGGCTCATGCGCGTTGCGATGATGACCGGCAACTGGGCGGGCTCTGGAAAAGCCTTGAGTTCGGGAAAGGGGCCGCCCGGCGTTGCGATCTGCTTCAGCCAGTTCATCACGGCCGCGGGAAAGAGCTGGCTCCATTCCGTCGGGTCGTAAGCCACCATGAGACTGGTGGTCGGAAGCGTGTGCGGCCGCCGCATCGACAGGTTCGTCGTCACCATCTTCAGGTTTATGACCGGCTTCTCCGGCTCCGCGCCGATGAGATCGCCGAAGGTCAGCGGTGGCGCGGTTGCTGCCTCGCTGCCGAAAGCGATGTCCTGGATCGATGCATGAAGCCATTCCGTGAGGCCCGGAACCTCGGCATCGGAAACCGTCAGTCCCGAGCAGAAACCGAAGCCGTCTCTTGGCAACCGGTAGAAAACCAGCCACAGGATCTGGCCGAGGATGCCGGCCAGCATTCCCACCAATCCGCCGAGAACCGACCCGGCCCAACCGCCGCCCAGAACCCACAGGGCGCCGGCGCCGATGACAATGCCAACTATGGCTGCCAGCGGAAAAGCCAGGAGCAAGCCCAAAACCTTGCCCGGCCAGCCGCCGGCCTGCGCCCACAGCAGGTAACGCATCAGCGGGCGAAAACGGCGCTGCGGCTGGAAAAGCCGGTCCAGAATAGTAGGTATCGTGTCGCAATGAGTCTGCAGGCGGGTGAAACCATCCGGATCGTTTCTGACCGTGCGGGAATATTCCGCCGCCGCCGCAAAGGCGGCGGCAATCGCCCCGGCCGATGTGCCGCCTATCGAGCGGAAGCGATACCGGCGCGCCAGTTCCAGAACCGCGTAGGGATAAACGACGCCGGAGGTGATGCCGCCTTTCATCACCACGTCGCATTCCTTTTCAGGTGCGGCGAACATATCGGGCCGGTATTTGGGAAGCTCATTCTCGGGCATGCGTATCTCCCCCGACGGCCCTTGATCGAAAGCCGTCAAACACAATGCGAATGATGGGGAATGGGTATCACAAGTTGAGGCGATATCGCCAGTATATTCTACTGAAAGTTAAATAAACTGACGCGATCCGTTCGCTGAAAGCCGGATAATTACTTGCGGGCGTCTATGTATGGAGGGGAAACCCGGCAGGGCGAAACCTCGCCACACTCTCCGACGTCAAGAAAACACGCCCCTTCGCCACCAGCGAGAAAGTTGGGGCGCGGAAGGCGGCCGTGAGGCCGCCCCGGGTTTCGTCCGATCAGTCCGCCTTGTTGCGGCGGGCGGGGAAGAGGATGACGTCGCGGATCGACGGGGCGTTGGTGAGCAGCATGATCAGGCGGTCGACGCCGATGCCGAGGCCGCCGGCGGGCGGCATGCCCTGGTCGATGGCGTCGAGGAATTCGTCGTCCAGCTGCTTGTCCTTTTCGCCGCGGGCGTGCGCCTGTTCCAGCTGTTCCACCATGCGGCGGCGCTGTTCTTCCGGATCGTTGAGTTCGGAGAAGGCGTTGCCCACTTCCCAGGCGTTGCAATAGCTTTCGAAACGCTCGACGAGGCGCGGTTCACCCGGCACTTCCTTGGCGAAGGGCGAGATGTCCTTCGGGAAATGCGTGACGTGGCTCGGCTGGATAAGTGTGGCTTCCACCTTCTCCTCGAAGATAAAGGCAAGGCATTCGCCCCAGGTCCAATCCTTCTCCACCGCAAAGCCTGCGGCCTTGGCAGCGGCGCGGGCTTCTTCGTCGGTCATGATGGCCAGAAAGTCGATACCGGTTGCTTCCTTCACCGCCTCAGGCATCGGCACGCGCTTGAACGGGCCCTTGAAGGAAATCGTCTGGCCCTGGAATTCAACCTCGGTCGTGCCGTGAAGGGCAATCGCCAGCGTCTCGAACAGCCGCTCCACGAGACCCATGATGTCCTCGTAGTCGGCATAGGCCCAGTAGCACTCCATCATGGTGAATTCAGGATTGTGCCTTGTGGAAACGCCTTCGTTGCGGAAGTTGCGGTTGATTTCGAACACCTTGTCAGTGAGGCCCGAAACCAGCGTGCGCTTCAGGAACAGTTCCGGCGCGATGCGCAGATACATGTCCATCTTCAGCGTGTTGTGGAAGGTCTTGAACGGATCGGCCGTCGCGCCGCCATAGATAGTTTGCAGCATCGGCGTTTCTACCTCGAGGAAGCCTTCGGCCTCCATGAAACGGCGAATGCCGGAGAGGATCTTCGAGCGCTGCAGGAAGCGCAGCTTGGATTCTTCGTTGGAGAGAATGTCGAGGTGGCGCTTGCGGTAACGCAGCTCGATGTCGGAGACGCCGTGCCACTTCTCCGGCATCGGCAGCAGCGACTTCGTCAGCATGATGATTTCTTCGGCGTTGATCGTCAGCTCGCCGCGCTTGGTGCGGCGCACCTTGCCGGTCACGCCGATGATGTCGCCGATATCGATCATCGGCAAAAGGTTGCGCGCCGCTTCCGGCGTCGTATCCTTGTGGGAGAAGATCTGCACCTTGCCGGAGGCGTCATGGATATCCATGAACATGCCGGAATTGCGCGAGGAATAAACGCGGCCGGCCACCGTCACCGTATCGCCGGTTTCGACGTCGGCTTCGATGTCGGCGTATTTTTCCGCGAGTTCCGCATTGCTCATCGTGCGGTGGAAATGCGCCGGATAGACATCGCCGATCTGCTCGCGCAGCAGCGCAAGTTTCTGGCGGCGCACTTCGGTGGCGTCGGAGGAGAGGGCGGTGGTTTCGGTCGTCTTGTCGTTCATCGTATTCGCCTTCAGCGGCCTTGTTCGTTGCGGTTACCCTGTGCGCTCCGGGCTTACCCCCCTTTGTCCTGCCGGACATCTCCCCCTCAAGGGGGGAGATCAGATGCCGCGCCCGCCCGTTCCATGGGCAAGGTTTCAGCCGCTTGTCGATCTCCCCCCTTGAGGGGGAGATGCCCGGCAGGGCAGAGGGGGGTACCCCAAGCATAGGGGTATATTTTAGTGTGCTGCCGTCACCGCCAGCACGTCATCATCAGCTTCCGCTGCCAACCATCGTGGCCACAACGGCAATCGCCATCTTCAACCGCTGGCGCACCACGGAGCGGCCAAGCAGCGCCATCGAGTCAAACAGCGGCAGCGAGCGCGAGGAACCGGACATGGCGACGAAAAGCGGCGGCGTGACGACGCGCAGCTTCTTGCCAGTGCGTTCGGCTACATCGCGCAGCTCCGCCTCGATCGCTTCCACATTCCAGTCCGGCATTTTTTCGAGGTCTGCGGCAACCGTGGTGAGGATTTCGTGGATTTCTTCCGGTTTGCTTTTAAGCCCGGCGAAGGAAGTGGGCGTCAGGCCGACATCGCTCGCCAGCAGGAAGCCGGCGAGGTTCGGCAATTCGCCGAGTCTTGAAATGCGGCTCTGGGCAAGCTTCAGGCCTTCGGTCAGGCGGGCATTTTCCATCGCCCATTCCAGGGTGCGGGAAATGAACTCCTCCGGCGACAGCTTTTCGCGCAGCCAGCGGCCGTTCAGCCAGTCCAGCTTCTGGATGTCGAAGATCGCGCCGGCCTTGGACAGCGCTTCCGGGTCGAACTTCGCCGCCAGCTCGTCCATGGTCAGAAGCTCTTCGCCCTCGGCGATCTGGATGAAGAACAGACCGAGGAAGTTCATCAGCGCTTCCGGCAGGTAACCGAGCGCGGAATAATAGGAGATCGAGGTCGGGTTCTTGCGCTTGGAAAGCTTGGACTTGTCGGCGTTGCGCATCAGGGAAAGATGCATGAACACCGGCTCCTGCCAGCCGAAATAACGGTAAAGCAGGATGTGCTTGGGCACCGAAGCCAGCCATTCTTCGCCGCGCGCCACATGGGTGATCTTCATCAGATGGTCGTCGATGACGTTGGCCATGTGATAGGTCGGCATGCCGTCGGCCTTGATCAGCACCTGCATGTCGACGGAATCCCACGGTATCGAGACATCGCCATAAACGCCGTCATGGAAATCGCACGAGCCTTCGGTCGGGATTTTCATGCGCACGACGTTGGGCTCGCCGGCGGCAACGCGGGCGGTGACTTCCTCGGCCTTCAGGTTGAGGCAGTGGCCATCATATTTCGGCGGCTTTCCGGCGGCGCGCTGGGCCTCGCGCATCTGCTCCAGCCGCTCGGGCGTGCAGAAACAGCGGAAGGCATGGCCTTTTTCCAGAAGCTCTTCGGCATAGGGCCAATACATGGCCTTGCGCTCGGACTGGCGGTAGGGACCGTAAGGGCCGCCGACATCCGGGCCTTCCGACCAGGTCAGCCCGGTCCAGCGCAGCGCTTCCAGCACCTTCTGCTCATATTCGAGGGTCGAGCGGGTGGCGTCGGTATCCTCGATGCGCAGGATGAACTCGCCGCCATGTTTCTTGGCGAAGAGATAGTTGAACAGCGCGATATAGGCGGTGCCGACATGCGGCTCGCCGGTGGGGGAAGGTGCGATGCGGACGCGAACGCCGGAAGTGGTCATGAAATTCACTCGTCGTGACGTGGCAGTGACATCGGGGCGGTTTCACCCTTCTGTCACGATGTTTTCGTTTGGATGCGGCAGGAAATCATGTTGGAAGACGCAATGAAAGCGCCTTTTGCACATTCCCGTTCGGCTTCGGCTTAGGCCATATTCTGCCGCAGGCGTCAAGGAAATACGAAGCCCGCGCTGGTTCAGCGTCCCAGCTGAGAGCCCTAGTTCACTGGCCAGACGTAAAGCAGCATGGGAATGCTGGCGATGACGATCATGATCGACAGCGGCAGGCCAAGGCGCGGATAGTCGCTGAAGCGATAACCGCCGGGGCCCATAACCAGCGTATTGCACTGGTGGCCGATGGGGGTGAGGAAATCGCAGCCGGCGCCGATTGCCACCGCCATCAGAAAGGCCTCCGGCCGGAAACCGAGCGTCGTGGCAAAACCGGCGGCGATGGGGGCCATGACCAGCACGGTGGCGGCATTGTTGAGGAACGGCGTCACCGCCATGGCGGTGAGCAGGATCATGCCGAGCGCCGCAAAGGGGGGCAGGCCCTGCGCGGCATGACCGAGCCATGCGGCGATCAGTTCGCTCGCCCCGCTGGTGCGCAGGCTGTCGCTGACGGGAATGAGGGCGGCGAGCATGACGAGGATCGGCCCGTCGATGGATTTATAGACCTCGGTGAGCGGGATAGCGCCGACCACGATCATCATGAAGGCGGCGGCAAAAAAGGCGACGGAGACCGGCACCAGCCCGCTGCCGGCGGCGATCATGGCGGCGGCGAGCACGATGACGGGCAGAAGCGCGCGGCGCTGCACGCCCAGCAGGATTTCCCGCTGCGCCAGCGGCAAGAGCGAAAATTCCTGCAATACCTGCGGCAGGTTCTTGCGGCTGCCCTGCAAAAGAATGACGTCGCCCGCCTGCAATGTCAGCTCGGAGAGCCGCTGGCTGACGCGCTGGCCGCGACGGCTGACGGCGATCAGATTGACGCCACGCGTATAGGAGAGCGAAAGCTCACGCGCGGAAATGCCGCTCAGCACCGATTCATTGCTGATCACCGCTTCCATGGAGATGAGATCGGCGGTTTTCTGGCCGTTTTCCATCAGCGGCTTGCCGGAAAGCAGAAGCTTCGCCTGCGAGACGATGCGGTCCAGCCCCTCCGGGCTGCCTTCGAGGAGAATCGTGTCGCCCGCCTTCAGCGTCACGTCGGGGAAGGGGGAGATGCGCCGCGGCCCGCGCAGGATGGTGCTGGCGATCACATCGCCGTCGGCCTGTTTCAGCAATTCGCGCAGCGGCTTCTCCGCATAGGTGCTGTCGGCGGGCAGGGTGGCTTCGGCGGTATAGGCGGACTGGTCGAGAATATCCTCCACCGATGCCTGCTGGCGGTTGCGCACCGGCAGCAGCCGGTAACCGAAGGTCAGGAAGATGATGCCGATGACGGTGAGGCCGGCTCCGACGGGCGTGAAGTCGAACATCGAAAAACTCTGCCCGGTCATTTCCTCGCGCAGCCGCGAGACGACAATGTTGGGCGAGGTGCCGATCTGCGTCATCAGCCCGCCGAGCAGGGCAGCGAAGGCCATGGGCATCAGATAATAGGAGACCGGGCTGCCGGATTTGCGGGCGAACTGGAAGGCGACCGGCATCATGATGGCGAGCGCGCCGATATTCTTGATGAAGGCGGACATCACGGCGACGACGATCATCAGGAAGGCGAGCTGCAGGCTCTTGGAATGCATTTCAGGGAAATATTTCTTGATCGTCATATCGACGATACCCGACCGCGCCACCGCCGAACTGACCACCAGCGCACTGCCGACGATGATGACGATATCGTCCGAAAAACCGGAAAAAGCTTTTTCGAAAGGCACGACGCCGAGCGCGACGGCCACAAGCAGCGCACTGCAGGCGACGACATCGTAACGCAGCCTGTCCCAGATGAACGCGACCATCATGCCGGCGACGACGGTGAAGGCGAGAATCTGGTCTGTCGTCATGCTGGCTTATGCTTTCGAAGGAGAGTCGGCGGGAATGACTCTATCGATGAGGATATCGAAGAACGCAAGCCGGGGTGAAGCGGTTCCGGGCTGGATGTCATTCCTATCTCTTCGTCATGCCGGCCGTGAGCGGGCATCCAACCGACGCGGCCTCACGCGGCGAGAAGAGCTTTTTTCAGCCCAAGGACTTGGGCTGAAAAGATGCCGGATTTAGTCCGGCACTCCTACAGAAGGACGTGCGGTCAATGCGCCTCTTCCGCACTCGCCTTCTTCCGACGCCTCGCATTGCGGGCCAGCATGTTGAGCAGTTCCACCAGCGCCGAGAACGCCATGGCGGCATAGACGTAGCCCTTCGGAACATGGAAGCCCATGCCTTCGGCGATCAGCGTCGTGCCGATCATCATCAGGAAGGCGAGCGCCAGCATGACGATGGTGGGGTTGCGCTCGATGAAGTTGGCGAGCGGCGTTGCGGCCAGCAGCATGACGGTGACGGCCACGATGACCGCGACGATCATGATCGGCAGATGCGGCGTCATGCCGACGGCGGTGATGATGCTGTCCACCGAAAAGACGAGGTCGAGCAGCAGGATCTGGCCGATGGCGGCGCCGAAATTCATGCCCACGGGGCCGCCCACCATGTCTTCCTTGTGGTCTTCCGGGTCGACATTGTGGTGGATTTCCTTGGTGGCCTTCCACATCAGGAAAAGACCGCCGGCGATCAGGATCATGTCCTTCCACGAGAAGGCGTGGCCGAAGAGTTCGAAGACCGGCGTGGTGAGCTGCACGATCCATGCGACGGTGCCGAGCAGGCCGAGGCGCATGACGAGCGCAAGGCCTATACCGATCTTGCGGGCTTTTTCGCGCTGTTCGGGCGGCAGCTTGTTGGTGAGGATGGAGATGAAGATCAGGTTGTCGATGCCGAGCACGACCTCCATGACGATCAGCGTGACGAGCGCCACCCAGGCGGCGGGGTCAGATAGAAGAGGGAGAATGGACTCCATCAGGTATGTTTTCCTTTCAGCAACAAGGCCAGCCGATATATTCGGTGGGTGGAATTTATAGCGCAATACGCGAGAAACAAGGAGTTGATGGCTCCGGGGCGCAAGATTTCATCGAAATTTCGCGCAGGCCGCGTATTGGCGTTCACGCCGTTGCTGAATGATCTCAGGCCTTGTCTGTTCCGTAAGCCGCCATGAATACGTTGATGGCGCTGCTGATAACCCGGTCCAGTTCCTCGTCGGGAACCGGGCCTTCCAGTTCGCCGAACAGCCGCAGCTTGAAGAAGGTGCCGGTGGAAAGCTCGATATATTGCCGGGCGGCCAGCTCAGGATCGTCCACTTTCAGATGGCCGATCTCGACCTGATGTTCGATGAAGTCCAGGAGCACGGTGCGCACATTGTTCGGAGCCGAAAGGAAAAAGCGCTGCGCCAGTTTTGGCATGCGATCGATGACGCCGAGCACCGAACGCATGGCAGGGATCATGTCCGAACAGATCATCTTGTTGGCAAAGGCCTTGCCGAACTGCTCCAGCCCCTCGCGCACCTCCTCGGTGCCCTCGAGAATATGGCGCATGGAGGTGGCGAATTCGTTGCGGTGATGGTCGACGAGCGCAACGAACAAATCTTCCTTGTTGGAGAAATAGACGTAGATCGTGCCTTTGGAAACGCCGGCTTCGCGCGTGATGTCGTTCATGCTGGCCGCGTCGAAGCCCTTGCGCTTGAACACACGCCAGGCGCCCGCCAGAATCTGCTCGCGCTTGGCCGGGTCTTCACCCGCCGCAAAACGCCCGGCGGCATTGCCCGGACAGCCCGTTTCCGTTTCCGTCTCCATATCCCTGTCTTCACCTGCCATCGCTACCGTCTCTTAGCATCGCAATGGCGTAAAAAAAATTAACCGAACGTCGAACCAATCGGTTCGATAACACTTGATATGTGTCAGGAAAGAGATTATGTCAATCGAACCGAACGGTTCAGTTCGAAAAACTTTCTTCAATTTATCACGGTAAGCTCCCATGTCGGCCCAGAAGAATAATGCGGTTCGCGCCGTCAACGATGCGGAAGAGGCGGATATCTCCGCCAAGGCCGAGACCTCTCCGGCAAAGCCGGCCGAGGCCGCGCCGCCGCAGCAGCCCCAGACCATTGCGGCGCCGAAGCAGAAGAAGCGTTCCAAGCTTCTGCCGGTCATCGCGGTTGCCCTTCTCGCCGGCGCCGGCTGGTACGGTTACAACTGGTGGGTCGACGGCCGCTTCATGGTGTCGACGGACGACGCCTATATAGAAGGCGATATCGCCGTCATCGCACCGAAGGTTTCGGGCTATGTCGCCAAGGTGAACGTGGTCGAGAACCAGGAAGTCAAGGCGGGCGATCCGCTGGTGACGCTGGACGACGGCGATTATCGCATCGCGCTCGATCAGGCCGAAGCCCAGATCCGCACCGAGCAACTGTCGCTGAAGCGCATCGATGCGCAGATCGTCGGCGGCGAAGCTTCGCTGGAACAGGCCGTCGCCCAGAAGGGTGCGCTGGATGCCGCCCTTCGCGGTGCCGAAATCACCCAGAAGCGCGCCAGTGAACTGCAGGCGAAGGATGTCGGCACGGTTGCCGCTTCCGACAATGCGCAGGTCGCGCTCGATCAGGCCAAGGCGAATGTCGTGGCCGGCGATGCCGCCATCTCGTCGGCCAAGGCCAATGTAGAACTCCTGCGCGCCCAGCGAGAGGAAGCCGAAAGCACGATCCGTTCGCTGCAGCTTTCCCGCGACAAGGCCGCCCGCGATCTGTCCTTCACGGTTCTGAAGGCGCCCTATGACGGCGTCATCGGCAATCTGGCGGTTCAGAACGGCGATCTGGTGTCTGTCGGCAAGCGTCTGGCTTCTCTGGTGCCGATGAACGAGCTTTATATCGACGCCAATTTCAAGGAAACGCAGCTTGCCCGCGTCGTGCCCGGTTCGAAGGTGCGGGTGCATGTCGACGCCTTTGATGACGCGACGATCGAGGGCACGGTGCAGTCGATTTCGCCCGGCTCGGGCTCGGTCTTCTCCATGCTGCCGCCGGAAAATGCGACCGGCAACTTCACCAAGGTCATCCAGCGCGTGCCGGTTCGTATCGTTTTCTCCAGGGAAGACCTTGCAAAGCACAATCTGCGCGCCGGCCTCAGCGTCGTTGTCGATGTCGATACCCGCACGGCGCCGGAAGGCACCAGAACGGCGCAAGTTAACCCGGAAGCCAAGTAAGGCGCATCGCTGATGCGCCGTTGAGGTCAAGATCATGGCGGCTACGGTTGTCGGTACGGGCGGGGCGTCCATCCCCGCCGATCCCCCGATGGACAGGCGCAGGCTCATCGCATTCTTTGCGATGGTCTTCGGCATGTTCATGTCCATCCTCGACATTCAGATCGTCTCCGCGTCGCTCGCGGAAATCCAGGCGGGTCTCGGCGCGGGTTCCGATGAGATCGCCTGGGTGCAGACCTCCTATCTGATCGCCGAAGTCATCATGATCCCGCTGTCGGGTACGCTGGCGCGCATTCTCTCCACGCGCGTGCTCTTCGCCACCTGCGCGGCCGGTTTCACCATATCGAGCGCGCTCTGCGCCACAGCCACCAATATCGACCAGATGATCGTCTACCGCGCGATCCAGGGCTTTATCGGCGGCGGCATGATCCCCTCCGTCTTTGCCGCCGCCTTCACGATATTCCCGCCCTCGAAGCGTTCGGTCGTGTCACCGATCATCGGTCTCGTCGCCACGCTTGCGCCCACCATCGGCCCGACGGTCGGCGGTTATCTCTCCAATGCCTTTTCCTGGCACTGGCTGTTCCTTGTCAACATTATCCCCGGCATCATCGTCACTATCCTCACCTGGAGCCTGATCGATTTCGACAAGCCGGAAAAGTCGCTCTGGAAGAAGTTCGACTGGTGGGGGCTGATCTCCATGGCCGTCTTCCTCGGCTCGCTGGAATATGTGCTTGAAGAGGGCAACAACAAGGACTGGTTCAACGACGAGCATATCGTCATGGGAACGGTCGCCATGGTCATTGGCGCGGTCGTGTTCTTCTGGCGCGCCTTCAAGGTGGAATTCCCTGTCGTCGATATCCGCGCCTTCGCCGACCGCAATTTCTCCATCGGCTCGCTTTTCTCCTTCGTCATGGGCATCGGGCTATACGGGCTGACCTATCTTTACCCGCTCTATCTCGGTCGTGTGCGCGGTTACGATGCGCTGATGATCGGCGAGACCATGTTCGTCTCCGGTCTTGCCATGTTCTTCACCGCGCCGATTGCCGGCAAAGTCTCCACCAAGCTCGATCCGCGGGCGATGATGGCGATTGGCTTCATCAGCTTCGGCTGCGGCACATGGATCATGACGCATGTGACGACCGACTGGGATTTCTACGAGCTGCTGATCCCGCAGATCCTGCGCGGTTTCGGCCTGATGATGTGCATGGTGCCGATCAACAACATCGCGCTCGGCACCCTGCCGCCGGCCCGCATCCGCAATGCGTCCGGCCTGTTCAACCTCACCCGTAACCTCGGCGGCGCGGTCGGTCTTGCCATCATCAACACCATGTTGTCGCAGCGCACGGACGACCATTATGTGCGGCTGGCCGAACATGTGAGCTATTCCAACCCGCAGGCGCTGGAATGGCTGAACAGTGTCGGCGCCAACTACGATTCCTACGGGCTGGACGGCGCGTCCGTCGCCGTCAAGAAACTGGTTGGCATGGTCTCGCAGCAGGCATGGATATTGGCCTTCGCGGATGTGTTCTTCGCGCTGACGCTGTTGTTCTCGAGCCTGATCTTCATGACCGTGCTGATCCAGAAACCCAAGGCAGCGCCGCCGCCAGACGCGGCGCACTAACAAGAATCCCCTCCCATCCACCGCAGAGCTGGGGCCGTCGGAAATGACGGCCCCTTTTTTGTTTTGAATATGGAGCGAGCGGGGGGCGGCATATTTCTTCTCCCCGCCGGGGAGAAGTCCGCGGCAGCGGGATGAGGGGGCGAGGGTAGAGATATTCGGAGAGCTTGCCCCCTCATCCGACCCTTCGGGCCACCTTCTCCCCCTCGGGGAGAAGAAACGCGCGGCACCGTTTCGCGAAGAGCCACCAACCCGACACCGGCTTTCCGCGAAATATGAGGTACGTACATCATTTTTCAGTTTACCTCGACTGCAAAGCTGGATATGCAAGGGGAGGGAGGAGCCATGAAGCCGACAGTTCACGATATCGCCGAGCGGGCGGGCGTCAGTCTCGCCACCATCGACCGGGTGCTGAATATGCGCCCCGGCGTGCATGCGGCAACGCGGGCACGGGTGGAGGCGGCCATTGCCGAGCTTGGTTATGTGCGCGATATCGCGGCCGCCAATCTGGCCAAGGGCCGCAATTATGCGCTGGTCTTCATCCTGCCGGGCAATGACAATTCCTTCATGGCAACGTTGCGCGCCGAAGTGCGGGCCGCAGCGGCACGGGCGCATCTGGAGCGCACGGCGATCCGCGTCATCGAGGTGCCGCCCTTCAATGCCTCCGCGCTGACGGAGGCTCTGGAAGTCGCGCGGCGGGAAAAGGCCTCGGGCGTCGCCTTCGTCGCCACCGATTCCGAAGATGTGGCGGAAGCCGCCGACCGGTTGGCCGAAGACGGCATCGCCACGGTGACGCTGGTGTCCGATCTTTCCGGTTCGCGGCGGGATCATTATGCCGGCGTGGACAACGTCGCGGCCGGGCGCACGGCGGCGAGCCTGATGGGACGTTTTCTCTCCGGGCGCGGCGGCGATGTCGCGGTTGTCGCCGGCTCCATGCTGGTACGGGACCATCGCGAACGTCTGGAAGGATTTCGCGCCGTCATCGAATCCGAGTTTCCGCAATTGCGGCTGCTGCCGGTGCTGGAGGGCAGGGACGATCCGCTCACCGTCGAGACGCTGGTGCGCACGGCGCTCGGCAATGCCGCGCTGTCAGGCATCTACAGCCTCGGCGCGGGCAATCGCGGCCTCATCCGCGCGCTTGGCGCGGCAGAGGGCGAAAGAGCGCTTTCGGTGATCGCCCATGAACTGACGGAAAACACCGCCAATGCGCTGCGGGAAGGGCTGCTGGATGCCGTGCTCAACCAGGATGCCGGCCACGAGGTGCGCAGCGCCATCCGCGTGTTGAAGGCGCGGGCCGACGGTCTGCCCGTCATCGCCGCGCAGGAACGTATCCGTATCGACATATTCCTCAGGGACAATCTTCCCTGATGAGAGCATTTCCAGGAAAAGTGGCCGCCGGTTTCCCGGCCGGAATGCGGTGACTTTTAAAAAACGCTGAAAGCGGCGCATGGCGCGCCGGAATGGAGAAATACATGTATCTCGGTCTCGATCTTGGCACATCCGGCGTCAAAGCCCTGCTGATGGACGGCGATCAGAAAATCATCGGCTCGGCCAACGGCTCGCTGGACGTTTCGCGCCCGCATCACGGCTGGTCGGAACAGGATCCGGCGGATTGGATTGCCGCGACAAAAACCGCTGTCGTTGGCCTGAAGCAGAAGTTTCCGAAAGAGCTTGCGGCCGTGAAAGGCATCGGCCTTTCCGGCCAGATGCACGGCGCCACACTTGTCGACGCCGATGGCAAGGTGCTGCGCCCCTGCATCCTGTGGAACGACACACGCTCGCACGCCGAGGCCGCAGCGCTGGATGCCGATCCGCGCTTCCGCAAGATCACTGGCAATATCGTCTTCCCCGGCTTCACCGCGCCGAAGCTTGCCTGGGTGGCGAAGAACGAACCCGAGATATTTGCGAAGGTCGCCAAGGTGCTGCTGCCGAAGGATTATCTGCGTCTTTGGCTGACCGGCGAATATATCTCGGAAATGTCCGATTCCGCCGGCACCTCCTGGCTGGATACCGGCGCGCGCAAATGGTCTTCCGAGTTGCTTGCCGCGACGGGGCTCGATGAAAAACACATGCCGTCGCTGGTGGAAGGCACGAATGAGGCGGGCGTTCTGCGCGCCGAACTGGCATCTGAATGGGGCATTACCGGCCGCACCGTCGTTGCCGGTGGGGCGGGCGACAATGCGGCTTCCGCCTGCGGCATGGGCACGGTGAAGGAAGGCCACGCTTTCGTGTCGCTCGGCACATCCGGCGTTCTTTTTGCGGCCAATGCATCTTACCTGCCGAAGCCGGAAAGCGCCGTGCATGCCTTCTGCCATGCGCTGCCCAATACCTGGCACCAGATGGGCGTCATACTCTCCGCCACCGATGCGCTGAACTGGTATTCGCGCCTCACCGGCCAATCCGCCGCCGATCTGACCGGCGAGCTGGGCGAGACGCTGCTTGCGCCGACCGGTGTCACCTTCGCGCCCTATCTCTCTGGCGAGCGCACCCCGCACAACGACGCCGCCATTCGCGGCTCTTTCATCGGCCTTTCGCATGAAAGCGACCGCAAGGCGCTGACCCAGGCGGTGCTGGAAGGCGTGACTTTCGCGATCCGTGACAATCTCGAAGCGCTGAAGTCGGCCGGCACGTCCATTTCCCGCGTCACCGCCATCGGCGGCGGCTCGCGCTCGGCCTATTGGCTGGCCTCCATCGCCACCTCGCTCGGCGTGCCCGTCGATATTCCGGCCGAGGGAGATTTCGGCGCCGCCTTCGGCGCGGCCCGCCTCGGCCTCATCGCCGCGACCGGGACCGATCCGGTGGCGGTCTGCGCGCAGCCGGAAACGGCGCGGACCATCGAGCCGGTGGCGGCACTGGCCGGCGCCTATGAGGAGGCTTACCGGCGCTATCATGCGCTTTATCCGGCTATTCGGGCGCTTTCGCATTGAGACACGGCGTGTGCGGCTTCACCCCCCTCTGCCCTGCCGGGCATCTCCCCCTCAAGGGGGGAGATCGGCAGGGCGCTAACCCTCGCTCCACCCTCAGCCTTGCATGAGGACGAGACCTAACCGCGAGTCGATCTCCCCCCTTGAGGGGGAGATGTCCGGCAGGACAGAGGGGGGTGAGCAGCAAACGCCGGCCTTGAAATTTCAGAACACCATCTAAACCCACCAAGGAGGATCACCATGAGCACAGGTTTCTTCGGCGATATTGCCAAGATCAAATATGAAGGCCCCGACAGCACCAACCCGCTGGCCTTCCGTCATTACAACCCCGATGAGATCGTCGCCGGCAAGCGCATGGAAGATCACCTGCGTTTTGCGGTGGCCTATTGGCACACCTTCACCTGGCCGGGCGGCGACCCCTTCGGCGGCCAGACCTTCCTGCGCCCATGGTTCGAAGATACGATGCAGGCGGCGAAACTGAAGGCGGACGTGGCTTTCGAATTCTTCTCGCTGCTCGGTTCGCCGTTCTACTGCTTCCACGACGCCGATGTGCGCCCGGAAGGCCGGAACTTTGCGGAGAATACCAAGAACCTCAACGAGATCGTTGATTATTTTGCCCAAAAGCAGGCCGATACCGGCGTGAAGCTTCTTTGGGGCACGGCGAACCTCTTCTCCAACCGCCGCTTCATGTCGGGTGCTGCCACCAATCCGGACCCGGATGTTTTCGCCTTCTCCGCCGCGACCGTGAAGACCTGCATGGACGCCACCCAGAAGCTCGGCGGTGCGAACTATGTTCTGTGGGGAGGCCGCGAAGGTTACGAGACCCTGCTCAACACCGATCTGTCGCGTGAACTCGACCAGCTCGGCCGCTTCCTCAATCTGGTGGTGGAATATAAATACAAGATCGGCTTCGAAGGCACGATCCTGATCGAGCCCAAGCCGCAGGAGCCGACCAAGCACCAGTATGACTACGACGTCGCCACCGTTTACGCCTTCCTGCAGAAGAACGGTCTGGAAAAGGAAGTGAAGGTCAATATCGAGCAGGGCCATGCCATTCTCGCCGGCCACTCCTTCGAGCATGAGTTGGCCATGGCCAATGCCTTCGGCATTTTCGGCTCCATCGACATGAACCGCAACGACTACCAGTCCGGCTGGGATACCGACCAGTTCCCCAACAACGTGCCGGAAATGGCGCTGGCCTATTACCATGTTCTCGCCGGCGGCGGTTTCAAGAACGGCGGCACCAACTTCGATTCCAAGCTGCGCCGCCAGTCGCTCGATCCGCAGGACCTGCTGATCGGCCATATCGGCGGCATGGATTGCTGCGCCCGCGGCCTGAAGGCGGCGGCGAAGATGATCGAGGACGGCGCGCTGTCGAAGCCGCTTGCGGAGCGTTACGCCAAATGGGATTCGCCTGAAGCCCAGAAGATGCTGCGCGGCGAGCTGAAGCTGGAAGAGATTGCCGCCCTGGTGGAGCGCGAGGATATCAATCCCGAGCCGAAGTCCGGCCGTCAGGAATATCTCGAAAACGTGGTCAATCGTTACGTTTGACGCGGTGGAAGGGGCGGCGGCAGCGTCGCCCCCTCATCGCCTCGCTTCGCTCCGGCACTTCTCCCCGGCGGGGAGAAGAACAAGCTTCCTGCTCCTTGCTACATGCCGGGGGCGCGGCATATTTCTTCTCCCCGCCGGGGAGAAGGTGGCCCGAAGGGCCGGATGAGGGGGCCTGTTCGCCATCAGCACCCCAAGGCGAGGACAACTCCGCGCCACCCCTCCTTCCTTTTCAGTCACTTCCGAAAAAATCCTTCCCCTCCCATCCCCACCCGCCATTTCCGCGGCATCATTCCTCCCGCAACCGGAACGGAAGGGCGATACGCGCGGCGCCTTTCGCGAACCGGAGGCCGGCATCGACAAGCATGGTTCTGGCAAACCGTGTTTCGGAAAGGCATTCCGCCGGGCCAGAGGCGGGAAGGACCGATCCGATAGGTGCCGTGAAAAGGTTGTGACCGATGGGCTGCTCAGGCTGCCCTGATGATGCGGCCCGGTGAATGCAACGACTTCCTCCACCTCCCATCTTCCACCCGCATTCGCCGGGTCGATGCCTTGCGCCGCCGGTAAACCGCTGCGGCGGCACTCCCGCATGCAAAGCGCTTTGGACTTGTTAACTGCGCATCCTGAAACGTTGTAGATTCCTGCCGCCCACGACTGTACCTGCCGGCCGACATGGTCTAAACCGCTGCTGATCTTTTCACGCTCAATGGACAGAGAAGGGCCTCGTAGATGACCGATCCCAAAACGCTAGCCGCCCGTTTCCCCGGCGATTTCCTGTTCGGCGTCGCGACCGCCTCTTTCCAGATCGAAGGCTCCACGAAGGCGGATGGCCGCAAGCCCTCCATCTGGGACGCTTTCTGTAACATGCCGGGCCATGTCTTCGAGCGTCACAATGGCGATATTGCCTGCGATCATTATAATCGCTGGGAGCAGGATCTCGATCTTATCAAGGACATGGGTGTCGAGGCCTATCGTTTCTCCATCGCCTGGCCGCGCATCATTCCGGATGGTTTCGGGCCGATCAACGAGAAGGGGCTGGATTTCTACGACCGCCTCGTCGATGGCTGCAAGGCGCGCGGCATCAAGACCTATGCGACGCTTTACCATTGGGACCTGCCGCTGACGCTGATGGGCGATGGCGGCTGGGCCTCGCGCTCCACGGCCCACGCCTTCCAGCGTTACGCCAAGACCGTGATGGCCCGCCTGGGCGACCGGCTGGATGCGGTGGCGACCTTCAACGAACCCTGGTGCGCGGTGTGGCTGAGCCACCTCTACGGCATTCATGCGCCGGGCGAGCGCAACATGGAGGCAGCCCTTGCCGCCATGCATCACATCAATCTCGCCCATGGTTTCGGCGTGGAAGCCTCCCGTCATGTCGCGCCGAAAGTGCCCGTGGGGCTGGTGCTGAACGCCCATTCCGTCATCCCGGCTTCCGATAGCGACGCCGACCTCAAGGCCGCCGAACGGGCCTTCCAGTTCCACAACGGCGCGTTTTTTGATCCGGTCTTCAAGGGCGAATATCCGGCTGAGATGATGGAAGCGCTGGGAAGCCGCATGCCGGTGGTGGAGGCGGAAGACCTTGCCATCATCAGCCAGAAGCTAGACTGGTGGGGGCTGAATTATTACACGCCGATGCGCGTTGCCGACGATGCGACACCGGGCGCGGAATTCCCCGCCACGACACCGGCCCCGGCCATCAGCGATGTGAAGACCGATATCGGCTGGGAGGTCTATGCCCCGGCGCTCCAGTCGCTGGTGGAAACGCTCTACAAGCGTTACGACCTGCCGGAATGCTACATCACCGAAAACGGCGCCTGCTATAATATGGGCGTCGAAAACGGCGAGGTGAACGACCAGCCGCGTCTCGACTATTACGCCGAACATCTCGGCATCGTCGCCGATCTCATCCGCGACGGTTATCCGATGCGCGGTTATTTCGCCTGGAGCCTGATGGATAATTTCGAATGGGCCGAGGGCTATCGCATGCGCTTCGGGCTGGTGCATGTGGATTATGACACTCAGGTGCGCACGCTGAAGAACAGCGGCAAATGGTATAGCGCGCTGGCTTCGGGCTTTCCGAAGGGGAACCATGGTCTGGTGAAGCCGTAACGGCCACCTCCCTCATCCCTGTGCTCGTCACAGGGATCCAGCCAGCCCAAGTCCTTGGGCTGAAAAGAGTCTTTCCGCCACGCAGACGCGTGTCGGCTGGATTCCTGTGACAAGCACAGGAATGAGGGTTGGGGGACGGCCGTGCATGAACTTTACGCGCCGCATCCGGTAGCAGGCGACGTGTCAGCGCCCGCCGCAATAAAGTTCTCCCACCTTATTATCAGTTTTCCAAACTTTTTTATCGGTTACCCGGCGGTGCCTGCTTGCGCCCGCCATCCTGCCCCCTATCTCAGACGGGCTACGAAGGCGTAGCACCCGTTCTGGCGTCCAAGGGGCAGGGCGGGCTGATCCTCCCAGGGAAAACGAACATGCTTATCGAAAAACTCAACTGGCGTTATGCCACCAAGAAAATGGATCCTTCCAAGGCTGTGTCGGAAGACAAGGTCGAGCGCATTGTCGAGGCGGCGCGGCTTGCGCCCACCTCCAGCGGTCTTCAGCCCTTCGAGGTGATCGTCGTCACCGATCCTGAAGTGCGCGCTAAAATCCGCGAGATCGCCTGGAACCAGGCGCAGGTGACCGACGGTTCGCATCTGCTGGTCTTTGCGGCATGGGACAATTACACCGAAGAGCGGATCAACCACATGTTCGATCTGGTCAACGAAGAACGCGGCATCAAGAATGAAGGCTGGGAAGCCTATCGCCAGATGCTGCTTTCCACCTATCCGCAGCGCAAGCAGCAGGTGAATTTCGAACACGCCGCCCGTCAGGCCTATATCGGCTTCGGCATGGCCGTGGCGCAGGCCGCTTTCGAGGGCGTGGATTCCACTCCGATGGAAGGCTTCGACCCGGCGAAGCTCGATGAAATCCTCGGCCTGCGTGAAAAGGGCCTGCGCTCCGTCACCATCCTGCCGCTCGGTTATCGCCAGCCGGAAGGCGACTGGCTGGTGAACCTGAAGAAGGTGCGCCGCCCGGCCGATGAATTCGTCAGCCGCGTCTGATTTCGCCCAATCGCGAAAGCTAAAGCATTTCCAGGAAAAGTGGAATCCGGTTTTCCGTCCGGAAATGCGGCACACAAAAACGCTCCAGACTGCCGCAGGGCCGCCTACGCGGCTTTGTGGTAGATTTTTCCTCTCTTTTCAGATAATTGAAAAAACATCCCTGTTAAAAGGTGGCGTGTGCGGGCAAGTATGCGCCATCGAATTGCCGATCCCCGGCATTTCTGAGTGAAAGCCTGACGAAATGACCCGGAAAATCAGCTGTCATCGAATGTGCCAGAAGGCTGCATGAAGAGAGCGGTTCAGCACCGCAACAGGATTTTTTGAGACCCGATCCGTCACGCATTCCCAGAGTTTACAATGAGTTTTCCATCCAGCGCGGCATCCCCCGCGCGCCAAGAACAGGCGGTCCCTGAAGGGTCGGCAAAGGAGCCTATGGTCACGTTTGAAGGCGTGACCAAGACCTTTGGCGGCGCCGACGGCAAGCCCGGTTTCGCAGCCCTTGCCGGTATCGACTACGTCGTGCCGAAAGGCTCCATCACCGGCATCATCGGCCGCTCCGGTGCGGGCAAATCCACGCTCATCCGCCTCGCCAACGGCCTTGAAAAGCCCTCGACCGGCCGCGTGGTCGTCGATGGCGTCGATGTCGCCGCGCTCGATGAAAAGAGCCTGCGCACGCTGCGCCGTTCCGTCGGCATGATCTTCCAGCACTTCAATCTGTTGTCCTCGCGCACCGCTTTCGACAATGTGGCCCTGCCGCTCGAAATCGCCGGCATGGGCAAGAAGGAGATCGAAACCCGCGTTGCGCCGCTGCTCGATCTCGTCGGGCTTTCGGACAAGGCCAATCGTTATCCGGCGGAACTCTCCGGCGGCCAGAAACAGCGTGTCGGCATTGCCCGTGCGCTCGCCACCCAGCCGAAGCTGCTCCTTTCCGACGAGGCGACATCGGCGCTCGATCCGGAAACGACGCAATCCATTCTCGAACTGCTGAAGCGCATCAATGCCGAGCTGGGGCTCACGGTGCTGCTCATCACCCACGAGATGGAGGTGGTGAAGACCATCGCCTCGCAGGTGGCGGTCATCGACAGGGGCCTGATCGTGGAAGAAGGCACGACCTTCGACATCTTCACCGCGCCGAAACACGAGACGACCCGCAGCCTGCTGTCGTCCTCGGTCGGCGTGAAGCTGCCGCATTGGGTCACTTCGGGCCTGAAACCGCAGGCGGCGGAAGGCGACCGCGTTCTGGTGCGTCTGGTGTTCTTCGGCGAGACGGCCTTCCAGCCGCTGACGGCGCGCCTCGTCGCCGAAATCGGCCCTGATGTGAACATTCTTGCCGGCACCATCGAGGAAATTTCCGGCCAGCCCTTCGGCTCGCTGGTCGTCTCCTATCCGGCCTCGGCGGATGTCACCGCCCGCGCCAATCGCTTTTATGCTGAGACCGGTCTTCACACGGAGGTGCTCGGTTATGTCGCCTGATATGCTGTTCAGCCTTCTCTCCAAGGGCCTGTTGCAGACGCTGCACATGGTCGCCGTCGCCGGCATCGTCGGCTCGCTGATCGGCGTGCCCATGGGTGTTTTCCTTGCCACCAGCGGCAAGGGCGAGCTGTTTCCGGCGCCGATGACCAACCGGATCCTCGGCCTCGTCGTGAATGCCGCGCGCTCCACGCCCTTCATCATTCTGGTGGTGGCGATCATTCCCTTCACCCGCCTCGTCGCCGGCACCTCCATCGGCACCAGCGCGGCCATCGTGCCGCTGACGGTCGCAACCGTGCCCTTCATCGCAAGGCTGGTGGAAGCGGCGATCCGCGAGGTGGACAAGGGGCTCATCGAAGCCGCCCGTGCCATGGGTGCGACACCGCTGCAGATCGTGACCAAGGTGCTTCTGGCCGAAGCCAAGCCCGGCATCACGCTGGCGCTCACCCTCACACTGGTCAGCCTCATCGGTTATTCGGCCATGGTCGGCGCGGTCGGCGGCGGCGGGCTGGGCGATCTCGGCATCCGCTACGGTTACCAGCGCTTCATGCCGGATGTGATGCTGGTCGTGGTTCTGGTGCTCATCGTGCTGGTGCAGCTGGTGCAGAGCGCCGGCGACAGGCTGGCGCGCAGCTTCGACAAGCGGACCCGGAAGAATTAACTGCGTTTATAATAACAACCCAAGGAGACACCCATGAAGAAACTCATTCTCGCGGCTTCGCTCGCCGCTCTCTTCACCGCCGGTCAGGCGCTGGCCGAGACCATCAAGATCGGCGTAACCCCCGCCGAGCACGCGCAGATCATGGAGCAGGTGAAGAAGATTGCGGCCGCCAAGGGTCTCGATATCGATATCGTCGAATTCTCCGACTATGTCGTGCCGAACCAGGCGCTGGCAGATGGCGAGCTGCAGGCCAACTCCTTCCAGCACCAGCCTTACCTCGACAACCAGATCGCTGACCGCAAGTTCGATCTCGTCAGCGTCGGCACCACCATCACCACACCGATGGGCGTTTATTCGAAGAAGGTGAAGAACCTCGACGAGCTGAAGGACGGCGCAACCGTCGGCATTCCGAACGACCCGACCAATGGCGGCCGTGCGCTGCTGGTTCTCGCCTCCAAGGGCGTGCTGAAGGTGAAGGAAGAAGCCGGCCTGAAGGTAACGCCTGCCGACATCACCGAAAACCCGAAGAACATCCAGATCGTCGAACTGGACGCCGCCCAGCTGCCGCGCTCGCTTGACGACACCGACGCTTCGGTCATCAACACCAACTATGCCACGGCTGCCGGCCTGAACCCGAAGAAGGACGCCATCGCCATCGAAAGCGAAAAGTCCCCTTACGCGAACGTCATCGCGGTTCGTGCGCAGGACAAGGACAAGCCGTGGGTGAAGACGCTGGTCGAATCCTACCAGAGCCCGGAAGTGAAGGCCTTCATTCTGGAAAAGTACAACGGCACGGTCATCCCGTCCTGGTAAGCCGCTCCAGCATTGGATCAGACCGGGATTTAAGGCGAAAACCGCTTACACTTTTCGCCATCCCGGTCAAAAAAATCACGACCTCTCCCGTTCGCGGGGGAGGTTTTTTCTTTTCCGGACGGATGCAAATCCGCCTTCCATGAAAAACCCGGGGCATTTCAGGGAAGGATTTTTCAGCGCTTCTGCCAGACTGTCGTTTTATACCCGTGGTTTTTTGGGGCGGGGCCACAATGCGGCTTAACCGCTTTTGAATGTTTCCTTCGCAAGATGATGCTTTCGAAGGGGATTTTATGCGGATTGCGCCGCGCAACATTGGGGACTATTTGCCGGTCGGGCGCAGAACCGCCGTGGGCGTCGTATTGTCCACCTTCGCGCTGGTGCTTATCATCGTCACCGCGCTGGTTTTATCCGCCTTGAGCCAGGTCCGGGAAAAGGCCAACCTGCTCGACAATGCCCGTTCGCGCGAGACGACGGCGGGCGCCCTCGTCACCTTTCGCGAACAGCTCGGCGCGACGCTGAACGACTACGCCGCCTGGGACGATGCTGCCGAATATGTCTATGCCCCTGATCGTTTCGACTGGGTGGCGAGCAATTATGGCGAGATGACGGTCAATAACGATCTCTTCGATACGGCCGTGGTCATCGATGAGGACGGCAAGGTCCGCATGGCCTATCAGGACGGCAAGCCGGTGGCATGGAAGCCCGACGCCTATTTTGCCGGCGGCCTCAGGGAAATGATCGAGCGTGTGCGTTCCATGCGTCCGGGTATCACCTCGCAGGTGACCGGTTTCGTCAAGACCGGCGATGGCGTCGCCGCCGCGGGGGTTGCGCTCGTGCGGATGAAGTCCGGGGCGCTGCCGCCGGTCGGTGCGGAGCGGCGTTACCTGGTTTTCGCCCGTCATCTCAAGCAGGCGACGGTGGACAAGCTTGCCCGCAATTACGTCATCGACGGTCTGGAACTGCAATATGGCGACGGGCCTGCCGCCAACCATGTGGATATCGTCAATCCGCTGGGGGAGGTGCTGGCCCGGCTCGTCTGGCGCTCGCACCTGCCGGGAGACGTCAGCTTTCATGAGGCGCGTCCGGTCGTCTTTACCGCGCTTGGCATTGCCGGCACGTTTTTTCTGGTGCTGCTCATCATCGGTTCGGCCACGCTCGACCGCCTGAAGGCGGATGAGGCAGCGGCGCGGGAGGAGGCGCTGCGCGACCGGCTGAGCGGGCTCAGCAACCGCGCCGGGCTCTTCGCCAGGCTGAACCGCATGGTCGACAGGGGCCGCCATGACAAGACGGATATCAAGCTGCTCTATCTCGATCTCGACGGTTTCAAGGAAATCAACGATTCCTACGGCCACGCCGCCGGCGACCGGCTGATCAAGGGTGTGGCGGCGGCGCTGAGAGTGCTGGTGCCCGAAGGCGCGGTGCTGGCGCGGCTCGGCGGCGACGAATTCGCCATCGCCATTCAGGGCAACGACGTCTGGGCCGAAGGCCGCAAACTGTGTCTGGCGCTTCTCGAACTCTTTACCGAGCCTTTCAGCATCGGTGAAAGGGTGGCGAGCATCGGCTGCAGCATCGGCACCTCGGTTTCCCGCGCCGGCGACATCAATGGCGAGGAGTTGCTGCGGCGTGCCGATATGGCCATGTATCAGGCCAAGGAGAACGGACGCGGGCGTTACGTTTCCTATGAGCTGAAGATGGATGCGCTGCGCGAGGAAAAGCTGCAGCTCGAAGCCGATCTTCGCTCCGCCATTCTGAACGATGAGATACAGGTGGTCTATCAGCCGGTCGTCAGCGCCGCCACGCGCTGCATTACCGGGGTGGAGGCGCTGGCCCGCTGGCAGCGGCCGGGATATGGCTTCGTGCCGCCGGATATCTTTATCGCCGCTGCCGAAACCAGCGGCCTTATCGACCGGCTCGGCCTTCTCGTCCTGCACAAGGCCTGCGAGACGGCGCAGCAATGGCCGTCCATCAAACTCTCGGTGAATATCTCTCCGGTGCAGTTCCGCAATCCGGCCTTCTCCGGCCACGTGGCCGATATTCTCGACGCGACGCAGACGCCGCCCGAAAGGCTGCGGCTGGAAATGACGGAAGGTTATTTCATCCAGCACCCGGAGCGGGCGAGTGCGGCCATCGACAAGCTGAAGCAGCTTGGCCTGCATATAGCGCTCGACGATTTCGGCGCCGGCTTCGCCAGCGTGGGTTATCTGCGCCGCTTCGGTTTCGACCGGATGAAGATCGACCGTTCGCTGATCATGGCGCTCGACAAGGGCGGCCGGTCGCTGGAAATGCTGCAGGCCACCGTGGCGCTGGCAAAGTCGCTCGATATTCCGGTGACGGCCGAAGGCGTGGAAACGGAAGAGCAGGCGGCCATCCTGCATCTGTGCGGCTGCGATGAGTTGCAGGGTTACCTGTTCTCGAAACCGGTTGCGGCGGAAGAGATCACCGCCATGCTGGACGGGCAGGACGCGCCGCTCTTTGCGTTGCGGGCAGGGGCTTGAGGCTGATTACTTCCACTCATTCTTGATCACCTGAAGGTGCGGCCCATTTCTTCTCCCCGCCGGGGAGAAGGTGGCCCGTAGGGTCGGATGAGGGGGCCACGCTGCCGGATTTCGGAGAGCTTGCCCCCTCATCCCGCTGCCGCGGACTTCTCCCCGGCGGGGAGAAGAAATACGCGGCACCCGCTCAAACAAACCCCAACCGTTATGCAGTTCGATAGCCGACCGGGCTTACCGCCCGAGATGCCGCTCGCCGCGCTTCTTTGCCAGTTCGATCTGCTGCTGCCGGTCGCGGAAGCGCTGGCGGTCCTCTTCGCTGCGATCATCGTAGCAGCTCGGGCAGGACACGCCTTCCTCGAATTTGGGGGACAGGCGCACTTCCGGCGTGATCGGATTGCGGCAGGCGTGGCACAGCTGATGGTCGCCTTCGGCAAGCCCGTGCACCACCGAGACGCGCTCATCGAAGACGAAGCAGGCGCCTTCCCACAGGCTTTCTTCTTCCGGCACTTCTTCCAGATATTTCAGGATGCCGCCCTTGAGGTGATAGACCTCGTCGAAACCCTGTTCCTTCATGAAGGCGGTGGCCTTTTCGCAGCGAATGCCGCCGGTGCAATACATGGCGATCTTCGGCTTGTTGTGCAGGCCGGGATTGTTCTTCACCCAGTCGGGAAACTCGCGGAAGGTTTTCGTCTGGGGATCGACCGCGCCCTTGAAGACGCCGATGGCGGTCTCGTAATCGTTGCGGGTGTCGATGACGATCGTATCCGGATCGGAGATCAGCGCGTTCCAGTCGCGCGCCTCGACATAGGTGCCGACGATGCGGTTCGGATCGATATCCGGCACCCCCATGGTGACGATCTCTTTCTTGAGCTTCACCTTCAGCCGCACGAAAGGCATGTGCGAGGCGCGGCTTTCCTTGTGCTCCAGCGCGGAAAATTCCGGCTGGGCGCGCAGGAAGGAGAGCACGGCGTGAATGCCCGCATCCGGCCCGGCAATGGTGCCGTTGATGCCTTCGGCAGCAAGCAGCAGCGTGCCCTTGACGCCGTTTTCCTGGCAGAGCGCAAACAACGGCTCGCGCAGGCTCTCGAACCGCGGCAGGCGGGCGAAATGATAAAGCGCGGCCACAAGGAAATCACCAGAGACTTCCGGGCGGGGGAGAATGGTCGTGTCGGTCATGGGCGCTGAAATACAGCGACGACGGCCGCAAAGCAATATTTATCAGCGGTTCCGGGTATTTTGAAAATCGTCAAATATCTGCCGGAGTGAGGCAAATGGGAGGTGCTTCGTGCCTCAAATCCGACATTGACGAAAGCGCAAGACCTGTCTTCCGTCATCCTTGGGCCTGTCCCAAGGATCTAATCACGTCGCGCAAAATCGAAACGTTGCAGATCCTCGGGACAGGCCCGAGGATGACGCCGAGCCCGGCGGGACGTTTTCACGCCGTCTCCAGCCTATCTCGCCGCCTGCCGCCACAACAGGCCGACGATGCGGCTTTCGGTGCGGGCGGATTCGGAAAACACCTCGTTTGCCAGCGCAAGGCCTTCCGTGCGCAGTGCCTGCTGCCTCTCGATGATGGCGTCGAGCAGCAGGGCCAGCCGCTCGCCATTGCCGAAACGCTCCGGCTCGCGGTCGGCGACGGCGGCGAGAACCGAGAGATCGTGCTCGTGGCCGAGAATGTCTACCAGCCGCTTGGTATCGGCCCGCTTGGCGCGCATGGCGGAAGGCCAGAGCCGGCGCATCAGGCCAAGATGCATCCAATAGGCCTGCCCGGACTTGCGCAATTCATGGAAATGCTCGGCGTCGGCCTGCTTATGGCAATCGGTGAGCGCCTTGCGCGCCGTTTTCCTCTGTTTCGCCCAGGCGCTTCTGAGCAGCCGGGCGGTGTCTTTCAACTCATCCGGCAGCGACAGGTCCTCAAGCTTCTGGCGCGCTTCCCCGCAGCCGGCAATGGCGGCGGCAATGGCCTCGTCGAGACCGGCCTCGTGTTCTATGGCGTCGTCGCGGCGGGCGCGCAGCATCGCGGTGATCGACCGCAACGCTTCGCCCTGTGCATCGGAACGCGCGAAAGCCTCGAGATATTCCGCTGTCTCCACCAGCGCCGCCGCATCCCGCGCAAAGGCGAGGGAGCGGGCGATATCGCGAATACGGGCGTTTTCCTCGCGGCCGAAATCCGGCGCCGCCTTGCGGATGAGGCGATAGAGGGCGCGCAGCCGCTTGAACCGCTTGCGGGCGTCGTGCACGGCCTCGTGCGATCCGGACGGCTGGTCGCGAAGGATCGTGACCGTATCGTCGATCAGCTCCAGCCCGGCCCGACGGATTTCATTGTCGAAGGGCTTTTTCGGATCAATTCTGAAGGGCATCCGGCAAGTCTCCGTTCGGACAGTCCATGGCGAGCGACTGGTTGGAGAAGCGCTTGTCTCCGGTGACTTCCCGGCCCAGCCAGGACGGCAGATCGGGATCGGCGTTCTCGTCGTTCATTTCCACTTCCGCCACCACCAGCCCGTGATATTTCCCTTCGAAAACATCCACTTCCCAGGTGAAGCCGCCATGATCGACGGTGTGGCGGGTTTTTTCGATCACCACGCCCGGCGCGCTTGCCATCAGCTCTTCGGCGTCCTTGAGGGGGATGGAATATTCATATTCGTCGCGGACAAGCGCGCTTGCACCGATCTTGATGGTCAGGGTCGCATCGCGCTGGTCGACGATCCTGACCCGGACCGAGCGGTTTTCCATCGAGGCGACATATGCCTGCCGGAAAGCCATGCTATGCGTGACCTCATTGCGCCATTCACCGCCTGCAACAAGAAACTTCCGTTCAATTTCCTTGGCCATGCTGTCTCCGCGAACTGGGGCGCCAGATTATCGCAATATGATAGTGTGATGAAGCGAATTGATTGAAGTATCTGGATAAAAATGCGGCTGGCGCGCCTCGACATGAAAGCCGAGGCAGGCTAATCGGTAGACGGAATTTCAATCGTTTCAATTGCGCAAGGGAGGCTTATCTTGGCCCAGGACTCCGAAAAACTGCTCTCCATCCTCAAGCTCCAGCCGGTCGTGCCGGTGCTGATCGTGGATGATGCCGCTTCCGCCGTGCCGCTTGCGCGCGCTTTGGTCGCAGGCGGCCTGAAGGCAATCGAGATCACCATGCGCACACCGGCGGCGCTCGATGCCATCCGCGCGGTTGCGGCGGAAGTGGAGGGTGCGAATGTCGGCGCCGGCACCATTCTCAATGCCAGGGATTTCGAAGCGGCGGCGGAAGCCGGCTCCACCTTCATCGTCAGCCCCGGTATCAATAAAAGCGTGCTGGAAGCCGCGCGCGGTTCGAAAGTGCCGTTGCTTCCGGGTGCTGCCACCGCCAGCGAAGTCATGGCGCTGCGCGACGAGGGTTACAAGGTGCTGAAGTTCTTCCCGGCCGAACAGGCCGGCGGCGCGCCTTATCTCAAGGCGCTGTCCTCGCCGCTCGCCGGCACCGTCTTCTGCCCGACCGGTAGCGTGTCGCTCAAGAATGCCAATGACTATCTCTCCCTGCCGAACGTCGTCTGCGTCGGCGGCTCCTGGGTTGCCCCGCGCGAACTGGTGGCGACGGGTGACTGGGCGGGCATTACCAAGCTTGCCGCCGAAGCCGCAGCGCTGCGCGCCTGATTTGCGTCCTGTCAAACCCGTTCACGAAGGCGTGAGCGGCTTTGACATTTGTATTCGGCCCACGGCTTCCTATCTCCCCTGTAGATTTGACCTCTACAGGAGATTTTGATGTTCGACGCCAAGAAGCTTCTTGAACAATTCCTCGGCTCGCAGGTGCCGGGCCTTTCGGGAAGCGTCCGTGACAGAGCCGGGCAGGCCGCCGATATCGCCAAGAACAATCCGCTAAAGGCCGGCGCGCTCGCCGCCGCCATTCTGGGCACCAAGACCGGCCGCAAGCTCGCCGGCAATGTCGCCACCATTGGCGGTGTCGCCGCCATCGCCGGTCTCGGTTACCTCGCCTACAAGAACTACAAGTCCGGCCAGGCGCCTGAAGCCGCGCCGAAACCCGAGCCGGAGCTTCTCGCCCCGCCGGCCGATTCCGCTTTCCACCCGCAATCGCCAGCTCTTTCCAATGATTTTGCGCTGAAGCTCATCCAGGCGATGATCGCCGCCGCCAAGGCGGATGGTCATATCGATGAGAAGGAGCGCGCCAACATCATGGACAAGGTGCAGGTCTCCGGCCTCGATAGCGAAGCCGAGCGTTTCCTCGAAAAGGAACTGGCCGATCCGCTCGATATCGACGCGCTGGTGGCTGCCGCCCGCACGGAAGAGCAGAAGGTGGAGCTTTACACCGCCTCGCGGCTTGCCATCGAGGCCGATACGCGGGCGGAGCGGGGCTATCTCGACCTTCTGGCCGGGCGGCTTGGGCTGCCGGATGCGCTGGTCGACCATATCGAGGCGACGGTGGTGGCGGCGAAGGTTTGAGGATAGCCTCGGAGGCTGTGGCTCACCCCCCTCTGCCCTGCCGGGCATCTCCCCCTCAAGGGGGGAGATCGACCCGAGGCGACCTCTCGGCCATCTCCAACGTTGCGAGTGAGCGAGCGTCTCCCTCTGGCTGATCTCCCCCCTTGAGGGGGAGATGCCCGGCAGGGCAGAGGGGGGTGAACCGCACCCGCCGACCCGACACATGCACTGTTGTCATCCCGCCCCGCTTGCCCTAATCCTTCTCCCAGCAAATGGGGAAGAGAATGCGCGATCTGAGTGATTTCAAGGGATGTCCGCCGCCGCAGCCGGTGGTGTTGAAGGGCCGTTACGTGACGGCGGAGCCGTTCGATCGCGAAAAACATCTCGCAAGGCTCTGGTCAGCCCTTGGCGGCGAGGGCGTGAATGCGCTGCTCAAATATTTCCCGCAAAGCGCCTTTCCCGATGCCGACGCTTTCGGCGACTGGCTCGTCGGCGCGGGGCAGAAGCTCAACTGGGTCACGCTGGTCTTCGTTGAAAATGCCACCGGCGATATCGTCGGCATGGCGAGCTATATGCGGCCCGATCCCGCCAACGGGGTGGTCGAGGTCGGCTCCGTCGCCCATGGCGCGAAGATGAAGCGCTCGCCTCTTTCCACCGAGGCGCATTACCTGATGGCGAAACATGTTTTCGAGGATCTGGGATATCGCCGTTACGAGTGGAAATGCCACAATGAAAACGAGCCCTCCAAGATCACGGCGAAGCGTTATGGCTTCACCTTCGAGGGCGTCTTCCGCCAGCATATGATCTCGAAGGGCCAGAACCGCGATACGGCGTGGTTTTCCATGATCGACGGCGAATGGCCGCTGATCGGCAAGGCCTTCGAAGCCTGGCTTTCGCCGGAGAATTTTGCGGCCGACGGCGCGCAGAAGCGCAAGCTTGAGGATATCCGTGCGGAGTTTGCCGATGCCATTGCCTGAACACTCGGCGCCTGAAAACCCGGCGCCTGAAAAGCCGAGCCCCGGCAAGAAGGATTGGTCTCCGGCCTTCGCCGCCGCCCTCATCATCGTCGGTTTCGGGCTGGTCTTCTTCGTCATGCCGAAGATCATGCTGTGGCTCGGCGATTATTCGCCCTGGCTCGCCGCTGCCTTCGGCACGGTCGCGGTGCTGTGTTTCTTCCTGCTGTTCTGGCTGCGCGCGCGTTACCAGCGTCGCCGTGACGGTTAGAGCTGAAGCGACGCGCCGAGCAACAACAGCCCCATGATGAGCACGAACAGCGCACCGGCGATCTCGATCGCATGGCTGATGCCGGCTGCCCTGCGGCTGCCGGGGCCGGCGAAACGCACGGCGAGGCCTTTTGCCGAGACGGCCATGATGGCGAGCAGCGATACCGTTATGGCCGTGCCGAGCGACATGGCGAGGACGGAGAGCACGCCGCCGAGATAAAGCCCGTTCAGAAGCGCGAAGCTCATGACGATGATCGCGCCAGAGCAGGGCCTGAGCCCCACGGCGATGATGGCGGACCATGCCTCGTGCAGACTGAAGTTCTTGCCCTTGAGCAGCATCGGATCCGGCGCGTGGGATTTACCGCAGGCGGCGCAGAGATCGCCCGTGCCATCATGGTCGTGATCGGCAAAAACCGGCTTGCCCTGGAACCGGAGGCCCGTGCCCATGCCGGTGGTTCTGCCGGCCGCGGTTTCTCCTGCCGGCGCGAAAACCGCGACAGGCTCGCGCCGGATGCGCAGCGACCAGAGTTTTCGCACCAGCAGCCAGGCGCCGAACAGCGCCACCATGGCGAAGCTGGCGATTTCCATCGCCTGCGTCGCCTTCGTCATGGTGATGGAGGTGCCGCGCAGCACCAGCCAGGCCGCACCGACGAGGCCGATGGCGACCCCACCCTGAATGAGCGCCGAGACGAAGGAAATGAGAATGCCGCGTTTCAGCTGCGTCTCATTGGCGATCATATAGGACGAAATGACCGCCTTGCCGTGGCCGGGGCCGGCGGCATGGAAAACGCCATAAGCAAAGGAGAGGCCGATCAGCGAGCTGAGCGCCCAGCCATCCTCGCGCATGGCCTTCAGCGCGCCGGTCAGCGCACGGTAGAACATCTGCTGGTGCACGTTGATCCATTGCATCAGCGGCGCGAAGGGGCCGCCGACGGAAAAGGAAGGCTCGGCCGAGCCGATGCCGAGCGGCGATTGCGCATGGGCCGCACCGGCCACTGCAATGAGGCCAATGGCGACGGCGAAGAGGCCGGCCCTGCGGCTCAGCATGTTACCTCCAGCCGGGTGGCGAAGAGCTTGGTCATGTCGGTGCCGGTCGGATCGTTGAAGAAGGCGTCGGTGAGCGTGCCCTGGTTCTGCGAGATCACCTCGTCGGGATCGGGGCGCACCACGTGGTGCTTGCAGGCATTCAGATCCTTACCCTGCGTGGCGATATCGCCGTCCTTGGCGAAATCGATTGCCGTATACATGGTCGGATCCCAGGCGCCGAAGCTGAGCTTGCCCTTGACGGCCAGAGGCTTGGTCGGCTTCACGGAGAAGAACATCAGGATCTGCTGATCCTTGTAGTCCACGTGAATGGCCTCGGGCTTCGAAAACTCCACCGGTTTTCCATTGGCGGTGATGAAGGTGTAGTAGGAATATTCGGCGAGCGATTCCAGGACGGTATTGCCGATTTCGGCCAGCTCGTCCTTGTCGAGCTTCAGATCGCTGTTCTTGTCGTAATCCATCACCACGCTTGCCGAGAACATCTCGTCGAAACGCCAGATATTGCGCACTTCCTGAACGGTGCCGTTCGGCCCCTCGACGATTTCCATGCGGGCTTCGGCAAAGATATGCGGATGCGCCGCCGCGGCGACGGGAACGCAGGCAAGGCCGGCCGCGAGGAGCAAAAAGCGTCTGTTCATTATCCGGTCTGTCCTGCCTTCGAATCTGGAAGGCCCGACTCTAGCAGAAATTGGGACCGAATTTCGACCTGATGCGTCCGATCCTTCGCGCGGACCGACACTAAATTTCAGAAGGTGCCGCTGAAACGCGAGGTGATGCTGGAGCCGCTATAGGCAAGATCGGTATCGCGCTCGCCATGCAGCAGGCGGTTGAACTCCACCTCCAGCTTGCTGTTCTTGCCGGTATCGAAGGAGAGCGTCGCGACCAGCCGGCGCTCGCTGGTATCGTAATTATAATAGATCCAGTCCTTGTGGACCCGGTGCAGCGCAAGATCGAACCCCACCTTTTCGGTGAGCCTGCTTTTCACGACGAATTGAAAGCGGCGATGGAATTCGGCAATCGGGTCATCCGGGTCGAAAAGCGCATAGTCCTGCGAAAAGCCCGCGCCGAAGGCGATACGCTCGGTGGCCTTCACCTCGGCCTCGGCCCGCAGATAGGGGCGGGTGCGCTTTACCTTGTCGCTGATCTCATCGCCGGAAATGGAGGTGAAGCCCGCTTCGGCCAGAACCGCGAAACGATCGGAGAACCTGTAACCATAGGCCAGGGAACCTCGCAGCGTATTGGCCGGGAAACGTTCATATTTTTCCTGCTGCCCCTCCGGCACGGCGATGCGGTCGTAAGCAAGGGTCAGCCCGGCCTCGCCGCCACCGAGTGATCGTGCATGTTCGGCCTTCAGCGATAAAAGCGCCTCGTTCGCTTCCAGTCGGGTGGGCAGGAAATAGGCCGGGCGGAACCGCGCCTTGCCTTTCATCAGGCTGGCGACACTTGCCGTCAACGTGTTCTTGCCGCCAAGGGCGAGGATGCCGAGCTGGGAAGACGCCTCCAGCTTGTGATCCAGCTGTCGGTAGCCAATGTCTTCTTCCGGCAGGTGCAGGAATATATCGCCGGCATCGCTGCGGGTGCCGCGCAGCTCAAGGGCCCATTCCAGCTTCTCGGAAAATCGTTTCGTCAGCCCCAGCGCCGCGATGGTGTTATGTTCATTGGCGAAACGATAACGGGGCAGGCGAACCTCTTCCTGCTCGAGCGAATAACGCAGCTCCGCCCCTTCCAGCGCGATCTTGCCATTGAGCCCGAAGCCGGGGCGCAGCGAAATCGCGCTCAGCCGGTTGGTGTCGGCGAAATAATTGCTGTCATAAGCAATGCCGGATTTATAGGTGACATTGTGCTCATCGGCCTTTTCCCCCGCCCGCGCGCCGCAGGCGCAGGCAAGCCCGAGAACAAGCGCGATATATCCCCCCACCCGCATTCGCATCTCCGGTCTCTAATTAAGCAATATCTTATATTTGGATGGTTAATAAAGTTTCCCGCCCCGCTTTACTGTCGCGACACAGGTGCCGACCGGCATTGTTTGAGCAAGGGGCGGAAGCGCGAAGATGCGATATGTAAAATTTTATTAAAATCACAAGTATTAGTGTTAATCGTTTATTGTAATATTAGCCTTTGCTTGAATTAGAATCCTCTAAATATACAGTTCAGTTACGCCAGATGGCGTGATCAAACAAAAGAGGAGAGAGAAATGATTGCAAAGTTCGCTTGTGTAGCCGCTATTCTTACTGTCGCTTCCGTTGGTCAGGCCAATGCGGGCGGTCTTCTGGGAGGCATCCTGTCCGGCAACAGCAACAAGGGCGGCGCCCTTGTCGTCGTCTCGCCCAGCATCGATCTGGGTGTCAGCGGCATCCTGTCCAATAACGGGATCCTGAATGGCAACAAGACCGGCATCCTGAACGGTGTGCTGAACGGCAACAAGACGTCCGTCGATGTCATCGACAACAAGAATGACGGCGGCAAAAAGCGCCGCCACTAACTGAAACCTGGAACGGGATGGCGAAACCATCGGGCTTTTCTCCATCCCGCTCCAACACAACAGCTCGAAAATCATCAGGGATTTTCGACGCAAACGATGCGCGCAGCGCATAAGCCGGCAATGACCTTCGAGTTGCGTGTGTTCGACGCATGGCGTTTCCGGCAAGAACAAACGGCGCATCGCATGACTGGAAGAGGGCCTCGCGGCCCTCTTTTTTTGTCCGTGTCGCGATGTGAACGACGCGCACAGAAGTGCGAGATGGCCACTACTCGCGGTGGTTTTTGTGATGTGGTGAGAGCCGTTTTTTCATCGCGGCGGCCGACCCGTGCATATCCGCGTTAATTCTAATTTATATTTGGTAAATATTGCAGATGTTAATCGAAATACGTTCCATGTCGGCTATTTTTTCTGCGCTATTTACGCGATTTTAACCACGATGTTCTTCAATCTACGGGTGCGTTAACCCCGTCACGATGCTGCGCTTCCGGTCGCGAAATACTCGCAGCCCGCAGGTGACGGGATGTTATTTTCAAGGAGCTATCGCATGTTGAAACAATCACTTCTCGCGCTCGGCCTGCTCGGCGTTTTCTCCGGCGTGGCCGCTGCCGCCGATGCCGTCAGCGACATTCCGTCCGCGCCGGTCGTCAACGACGTTGCGCCTGCCTTTTCCTGGGAAGGTGTTTATGTCGGTGCGTCTGCGGGTTACGGCTGGAACCGGGTCAAGTCGACGACTTTTGGCGTTACCACGAAGCATGAATTTGACGGCGGCCGTTTTTCCGGTTTCGCGGGCTATAATTTCGAAGTTGCCCCTTCCGTCATTCTCGGCGTTGAGGGCGATCTCGGTTACGCCTGGGGCGACAAGACCATTGTCACCAGCGAGGTTTCCGCAGGCCTGAATGGTTCTGCAAGGCTGCGCGCCGGCTACGCCGTCGACCGTGCGCTGATCTATACCGCTGCCGGCTATACCGCGACGGATAGCGAAGTCAAAGCGCCGTTCGGTGAGGACAGCAAGGTTCTGCACGGCTGGACGGTCGGTGCGGGTATCGATTATGCCTTCACCAACAACCTGTTTGGACGCGTCGAATATCGTTACAATGACTTCGGCAAGGCAACCTACCGTACCGGTCCGATCACCTCGACCGGCGATGTCAGCGAACACGTCGTCAAGGTTGGCCTCGGCGTAAAGTTCTGACGGTTATTCCGTTTTCGACAGGGGGCGGCGCAGCGTTGCGACGCCCCACGCGCTCGATGAGGCGATCTGGCATCGATCCAGCAAACGTTCCGCCGAAGATGAAAACACACATTGCTTTTCGGGCAGGCTTGAACAGCAGGCCTTTTTGATGTGATGGTGGTCGCCGCCATCCCGTCCCGCCTCCCAGCCTTCAGTCGATTCCCATGCTCCAGAAAAGCACTTTGCCGGGCGCTTTCGATCGTCAGGCCTATTTGATCGCCCTGCTGGTTTTTATTGCCGGCAGCACCAATGCGGCTGTCGTGCCATTTATCGGTTTTTACATCATCCAGGTGCTCGGCCATCCGCCGGCGACCGTCGGTTTTTACAGCGTGACGGCGGCGCTGGCTTCGATTGTCGCCAGCCGTGTTTATGGCGAGCGTGTCGATGCCGGGGTGCGGGTGAGGCCGCTGTTGATGCTTTCCGTGTGCGGCGCTTTTGTCGCGGCCGCGGCGGCGAGTTTCGGGCATCTGGCGCTGCTGGTGGCGATAACGGCGACCGGCATGGGGCTTTCCAATGCCGCCAGCACGCTCATTTTCAGTTACGGCCGGTATCATGGCCGGGTGAAGGCGCTGGATACGGCCGCCTATAATGCCTTCCTGCGAACGATGGTGTCGCTGGCATGGATGCTGGTTCCCGCCGCTGCCTACCTGATCTTCGACCTCGCCGGCGCGAAAGCCGTGTTCGCGAATGCCATGCTGATGGCGGTCATCTGGGGCGGGCTTGCCCTTGCGGTCGTGCCGCGCGACCAGACCAGCCCGATGGAGCGGCGACCGGCGGGTGACGACGATACGCGGCGCAACCTGCCGCTGCTTCTGGCGGCGGCGGCCAGCTTCTGCATGTCTTTTGCCCATGCTCTCTGCGCCTCGGCTCTGCCGGTGTTTCTGGTGCGGGAGGTCGGCCTGCCGGATTACGTGCCGGGCCTGTCGCTCAGCGTCAAATGCGCCATGGAGGTTCTGTTCATCCTGCTTGCGCCGCGAATGATGCGCCGCTTCAGCGCCCGCCTGCTTCTGGGCGTTTCAGCGGTAATGGCCATCGTCGCCTTCAACGTCATCGCCTCGGTCACCACATTGCCGGCCATGATCGCCGGTGCGGCGCTGGAAGGCGCCTATTACGGCCTTTGCGCCGGCACTTGCCTTACCTTCGTGCAGGGCTTTGCGCGCGGCCGCACGGCCCGCGCCACGGCGCTCTACATGAACTCCATCTTCCTCGCCGCGCTTTTTGCGGTGCCGCTGATGGGGTTCGTGTCGCAATATGCGAGTTTCGGCGTCTCGATCCGGCTCGCTTCGGTTGGTGCGGGCGCGGCCTTGCTGCTCCTGTTTCTGACGCGGCGGCAGGTGGGGGAGTAGGGCGTTCCCGCGAACGTGTGGGGCGGCCTGTTACCCCCGCGTCCATCCCTCAAGCCGAAATATCGATGATCCCGCAATCTCCCGCTTCGGAGGCAAAGGCGAGCAGTTTGCCGGTGGCGCTCCAGTCCATGCCGGTGATGGCGCCCTTGCCGGGGCGGCGCAGCAGGGCTTCCTTGCCATCGGCAAGGCGCACGCCGAGGATCATGCCGTCGATGAAGCCGATGGCGAGCACATCCTCCACGGGGTGGAAGGCGACATTGGTGACCATGATGTTGGCGCGGCTGCCGAGTTCTTCCGGGGCCTTGCCCATTGGGCCGTCCTTGCCGGCAAACGGCCAGACGATGGCGGCCGGCGCGCCGGAAGAGGCGAGCCATTTGCCCTTTGCCGACCAGGAGACGGATTTGACCTTGGCGGGATAACCCGTCATGCGCATGTGGCGCGCTTCCATGCCGCCCTTGGTGGCTTCCATCTTCCAGCCGTGCAGGGCATTTTCCTGCATGGTGGTGACGAGGAACTTGCCATCGGGCGAGAAGGTGACGCCGGTATGCGCACCCTTCCATTCAAGATCGACGGGATCGCCGGCGGTCGCCACCCAGTGCAATGTCACACCATTATAACGGGCAACGGCAATGCGCAGGCCCTTGGGCGCAAACGCGATGGCCTCCACCGTGCGCTCTTCCTTGAATTCCTTGACCGTGCCGTCCGACAGCCGGACGAAACTGGATTTGCCGACGCCATAAGCGACCGCCTTTTGCGGTCCGCCCGCAACGACGCCCACCCATTTGCGCGGTACGTTGGCGATCTCGCTGATACTGCCATCATGGCCGATACGCAGCACACGCCCGTCCTCACCGCCGGAAAGCAGGGTGGCGCTATAGGGATCGCGCACGCAGGTCAGAAGCCCGTCATGCGCCTCAGTCACCTTCTCGCCGCCATCCAGCCGGTGAATGGTGCCGGCGGCGGTGGCAAACAGGGGAATGTCGCCGAGAAAATGGGTCGAGACCACGTGGCCTTCGATATCAAGCGGGGCAACAGTCGGCATGGGGCATCGGTCTTTCGTATCTGTGTCGGATGGGGCGACGATGTCGGCCCCGGCGGCAGGCATGGTTCTAAAGCATTTCCGGCAAAAGCGGAACCGCTTTTACGTTTGCACGATTCGTGAAATCAAGGAGATAGAGCGATTTTTGGTAGAGGAACCACCCTACACGACAGTTAAAATCATTGACGCGCCGGCGCTCCGAGCTCACCCCCCTCTGTCCTGCCGGACATCTCCCCCTCAAGGGGGGAGATCGGCAAGACGCATTCTTGTCACTTCATTCTCGACCGTCGAGAGGTGCGAAACCTCGCCACGGGCCGATCTCCCCCCTTGAGGGGGAGATGTCCGGCAGGATAGAGGGGGGTGAGCCCGGAGCGCCGGCGCGTCAATGATTTTAACTGTCGTGTAGGGTGTCGAAGAACGCGTGTCGGGCGGACGACGGACGCAGCCGCACCCCGGTCTGGCACCGGGGTGACGGGGCCAAACGATCAGGCCGTCGCGAGGCAGGCGTTGAAGCTCTTTTCCAGCTTCTCGCGGTCTAGTTCGCGGCCGATGAAGACGAGGCGGCTTTCGCGTTTTTCGTCTTCCTTCCACGGGCGCTGGTGGTCGCCCTCGATGATCATGTGCACGCCCTGCACCACATAACGCTCCGCATCGCCCTTGAAAGCGATGATGCCCTTGAGGCGCAGAATGTTCGGGCCATCGGTTTGGGTGACCTTCTGGATCCACGGGAAGAACCGCTCCGGGTTCATCTCGCCGCCGCGCAGCGAAACCGACTGTACCGTCACGTCATGGATCGGGGAGACCGCGCCATGGTGGTGATCGTGGCCATGGTCGTGCGCATGATCGTGATCGTGACCGTGATGATGGTGATCATGGCCGTGGTCGTGATGATGATGATCGCAATCGGGGCCGCAAACGTGGTCGTCATGGCCGTGCTCGAGGAAATGCGGGTCGTTTTCCAGCGCGCGCTCCAGATTGAAGGCGCCCTGATCGAGAACCCGGGCGAGATCGACACCGGACCGGGTGGTCTTGTAGATGCGTGCGGAAGGATTGATGGCGCGCACGATATCCTCGATGCGGGCGACTTCCTCCGGCGAAACGAGATCGGTCTTGTTGACGACGACGACATCGGCAAAGGCGATCTGGTCTTCGGCCTCGCGGCTGTCCTTCAGGCGCAGCGGCAGGTGCTTGGCGTCAACCAGGGCAACGACGGCATCAAGCTCGGTCTTGGCGCGCACATCGTCATCCATGAAGAAGGTCTGGGCGACGGGAACGGGATCGGCAAGACCTGTCGTTTCGACGATGATGCCATCGAAACGGCCGGGCCGGCGCATCAGGCCTTCCACGACGCGGATGAGGTCACCACGCACCGTGCAGCACACGCAGCCATTGTTCATCTCATAGATTTCTTCATCGGACTCGACGATCAGATCGTTATCGATGCCGATCTCGCCGAATTCATTGACGATGACAGCGTATTTCTTGCCGTGGTTCTCGGAGAGGATACGGTTGAGAAGCGTCGTCTTGCCGGCGCCGAGATATCCCGTCAGGACGGTGACTGGAATGGGCTTGGCTATAGCTGTTTCGGTCATGGAAAACCCCGCGTGGAGAGAGGCCGTCAGGCCTCAGGAAGATGTGTCGTCGTCCATATAGGCGCGACGTCCGGGCAGTTCAAAGAGATTTTGGCCGAATTCGGCCATGTCGCTCAAATTTTGTTATGAAATAACGTTATGTCAAAAGCGTGGATATCTTCAAGCAGTTCGACAAGGCCTTTTACGGCATGGGAAATCAGCCTTTCGCCCTTTTCCGCAGTGGCGGCGGCGGCGTTTCCGGCAACGCCATCGGGGTTCAGATCGCTCATCAGCCAGCCGAACGCATGCGGGCCATAGGCGCGCAGGTGTTTGAAGCGGCTGGCGAAATCGCTCTGGCGGGAGGGAAAGTTTTGGGCCTTCTGCCTCGCCACCCGCTCGGGGTGAAGCGCCAGCATGACCGATGTTTCGATATCGCCGCCATGGATGTCGACCGCCTTGTCCTCCAGCTTCACGATATCGGCCGGTATGCCGAAACGGGTCCAGCTTGTCGCGACCGCGAGCATGCCGAAACGGGCGCGGGCCTCGGTGGCGACGATGGTCATCAGCGGTGAATTGCCGCCATGGGCGTTCAGCATCACGAATTTGCGCACGCCCTTTTTATATTCCGCTTCGGCGATGCCGAGCCAGCGCTCGATGGCCTCATCGTATCGCAGGGTTTTCGTGCCCGGCACATTCATGTGTTCGATGGAATAGCCGACCGGTTCCGCCGGCAGGAAGGAGACGGGCAGGTGGGCGGGCAGGGCGGCGGCGAGACGGGCGGCGATGCCTTCGGCAATCAGCGTATCGGTCTCGAAGGGCAGGTGCGGCCCATGCTGTTCATGCGCGCCGAGCGGCAGCACGGAAATTGCAGCTGTTGCGCGAAGATGCGGGTCTGTTACGTTTTCGTCGTGATAATGCGTGTATGAGTTTGGCATATGGCAGTCCGCGCGTGCATTCGTTAAGGATTTCCAGCAACATATATCGGTTCCGCCACAGGGTAAAAGGCACTCGCATATGAGCAAGGACAAAACCGGGCATAAGGACAAAAGCGCCAAGAAGGAAAAGGGCGGCAAGAAGGTAAAGGATGCCAAAAAGAGGGATGAGAATTTCAACCCCGAGGAACTGGCGCAATCCATCACCCAGGCGGCTCGCTCCATGCGCACGGCGCTCAGCCACAGCCTTGCCGAAAGCGGGCTTTATGCGGGCCAGGACGGCGTTATCCTGGCGCTGGCGCAGGAAGGCAGCCTCACGCCGGGGCAGATCGCCCAGAAACTCGGCGTCAAGGCGCCGACCATGACACGCACCATTGGCCGCATGGAGGCCCAGGGCTTCGTGGAACGCAGTGGCGACGACGAGGATGGCCGCGTGACGCTGGTGAAGCTGACGGAAGCGGGTTTGAAAAGCGTCGAACACATCAATGTTTCCATTGCCAATTGCGGCGCAAGAGCCGTCGAGGGGCTTTCGGCCAAGGATGTGCGCAACATCGTTAAACTCTTGAAGGCGATAGACGCCAATCTTCAATAATTTTTGCTGAAATTTTTAAAAGAACCATCTGTTTTGCGGGTATTCCTTAAACGGGTTGCGGATTTTGTTTAAATTGTTTAATTGCAATTTAAACGGAGCCATCCGTCACTGACACGCGTTTGGGGAGGAATGCCGTGGCCCAAAAGGTCAAACTGTCCACGATTGCCGAAAGCCTCGGTCTTTCGACCGCCACCATTTCTCTTGCATTGCGCGACAGCCCGCTGGTCGCTGCCGATACGCGGGACAAGATCAAGGAACAGGCGCGGGCGCTGGGTTATATCTATAACCGCCGCGCGGCCAGCCTGCGCACCTCGCGCTCCGGCATTGTCGGTGTGGTGTTCCACGATGTGATGAACCCGTTTTACGGGGAAATTCTGAAAGCCATCGAAAGCGAGCTGGACCGCAGCCGCCAGACCTTCATTCTCTCCAACCATTACGATTCGGTGGAAAAACAGCGCACCTTCATCGAAACGCTGCTGCAGCTCGGCTCCGACGGCATCATCATGTCTCCAGCCATCGGCACGCCGATCGAGGATATGACGCTCGCCGAAGAAAACGGCATGCCCGCCATTCTGGTGGCGCGCTCGATGGATGGCGTCGACATGCCGACCTATCGCGGCGACGACAGCTACGGCATTTCGCTCGCCACCAACCACCTGATCAGCCTCGGCCACCGCACCATCGCCATGGTTGGCGGCACCGACCAGACATCGACCGGCCGTGACCGTTACCAGGGTTATGTCAATGCGCTGCGCAAGGCCGGCATTGAGGTCGATCCGAACCTGCGCATTCCCGGCCCGCGCTCCAAGCAGGGCGGTTTCGAGGCTGCCGTGCATTTCCTCTCCCTGCCGCAGAAGCCGACTGCCGCCGTCTGCTGGAACGATCTCGTCGCCATCGGTCTCATGAACGGCATTTCCCGTGCCGGTCTGGTGCCGGGTGTGGATATTTCCGTCACCGGCTACGACGATCTTGAAGAGGCGGCGATTGCCACACCGGCGCTGACCACCGTGTCCAACGGCCAGGCCGAGGTGGGGCGCTTGGCGGCCCGCGCGCTGCTGGACAGGCTGGCGGGCAGCCACGAACCTGACGGCATTCACCTCATCAAGCCGGAAATGCGCATCCGGCAATCGACCGGGCCGGTGCGGCCGCGGGTGTGAGGCTTCAGACGATGGGAAATGGTGCGCGTTCTGTGCATTGCACCTTTCCGTCATTCCGGCCTTGAGCCGGAATCCTGTGTATTGGATTTGTGCTATGTAGAGTGCGGGCGGAAGGCCGTCGGAATCCTGGTCGTTAGAGA
>NZ_FMVA01000023.1:0-62005 GCF_900101425.1 Rhizobium sp. NFACC06-2
CAGCCGGGAAGCCGAGGCCGACAAGGATGGTAACTGGTTGTCTGAACATATCGGGTTTCATTGTCTCTCTCCTTCCCAACCCGTGATGTTAACGGGCGCCGCTGCCCGCGACGCCCCTTCTCCGCAGTTTCGGTCAGGCGGCCTTTGGCGCTTCGATCTGCACCGGGGCGGTCGACTGCACGAGGGCCGGCTGGGTCTGGATGTCGATCTTCCGCGGCTTCAAGGCCTCGGGGATCTCACGAACGAGATTGATCGACAGAAGACCATTGTTCAAATCGGCACCATTCACCCTGACATGGTCGGCAAGCTCGAACCGGTGTTCGAACGGACGGCCGGCAATGCCGCGATGCAGATAACCTTCGGATGCCGTCTCCTGCTTCTTGCCAGTGACCGTCAGCAGATTGGACTGGAAGGTGATGTCGAGATCATCCTGGGCAAAACCTGCGACCGCGATCGAAATCCGGTAGCTGTCATCACCGATCTTGACGATGTCATAGGGCGGCCAGTCGCTGATCGAACGGGCGCGCTGAGCGTTTTCGAGAAGATTGAACACCCGGTCGAAGCCGACGCTGGAGCGGAAGAGAGGTGCGTAGTCGTAAGATGTTGCCATAGCCATATCCTCCTTGAAGCAACATGGGTACGGAAGCGCCGAAAGGCGGCGCTCCCAGCAAGGCCAGCCCTTTTATCAGCGGTTGGCGGCAATCGATTTGGTTTTTGAGAATTTAGGATTCAAGAGCACCAGCCGAAAAAATTTAAGACCTCGCCGACGCACTGAAACCCTTTGCTCAGTTGAGGTCATAAACAGCGGCATTGTGGATCTCGCGCAACCCTTTGTAAGATGCATGTCGCAAATTTGTTTGGAAGTTCGCCTTCACAGTTCTTCAGACGAAAGCCGTAGCTCCTGAATCCACCGTTCCCATTATGTCCGCTCAGGGCCGATATCTGCACCTTAAGCTCTTGAAAGGATCCGAACCGGCGCCCCGTTCCACCGGCCGCGCAGCTGGAAAAACAAAAATGCCGAAAAGCCAAGACGCAAAAAAATTCCCGTAAATTTGGCAGAAGAGGAATGACCTGTCTTTCTCGAAAGGCATTGCGTCTCTAAAACGCGTCCGGCTGCGATGTCATCTCATGGCATGCAGCGTCAGATGAGCTCCAACTAAGCAGTTCGATGAAAGCTTCCATTTCAGATAATATCCTCGCGTCGGCCGGCGCGCTCTTCTATCGTGAGGGCATCCGCGCTGTCGGCATCGACCGCATCATCGAGGAGACAAAGGTCGCCAAGGCGACTCTTTATCGGCATTTTCCATCCAAAGATCTTCTTGTGGCGGCCTATCTCCAGGACCGTCACGAGCGGGTCATCCACTCACTGGAAGAGGTCCTGAACGAAGTCCCGCAGCCGCGGGAACAGCTCAATCTCATTTTCGACCGGCTGCATGACAAGGCGGACAGCCCCGAATTTCGCGGGTGTGCGTTCGCCCTGGCAGTGGCCGAGCACGGTGATTCAGAACGCGTTGTTACTGTCGCGCGTGCCCACAAGGCGGCCGTCAGCCGGATGTTTCGCGCCCTGATGGAAAGGGCGGGTGTCGAGACCGCCCAGCCGGCCGCTCATCTTTCCCTTCTCTACGAGGGTGCGCTGGCGACAGTTGCAGTCCGGCGCGATCCCCAGGCTGTAACGACCGCCAGGGACTGCGCCCTCTTCGTATTCGACGCCGCAATTTCTTCGATCAAGACCGCTGAAAAAGGCAGAGCATGACAAAGGTGATAGACTACTTCTTCGGCATCGGTTCACCTTGGTCCTTCATTGGTATTGATGCATTTTCGGAACTCGCACTGAAACATGGAGCGTCGATCCGACCACATCTCATCTCGGTAATCGAGGACAACGGCGGTATCTATTCCCGCAACCGGCCTGAAGCGCGGCGCGCCTACTGGACGAAGGACCTGAAGCGCTGGGCGGTCCTGCGCGGCAAGACGCTGAATTTCGATAATCGCGCTGCCCTGTCCGATCCCACGCCCGCCGGCTTTATGGTCATCGCGGCCATCGAGGATGGCCTGGATTGGCTCGAGCTCACGCGCGCTCTACAGACGGCATTCTGGACGGACGCGGCGGATATCGGCCGGAGCGAGGTGCGTCAGGCGATCGCTGATTCTGTAGGGATCGACGGGGCAAAGCTGGAACAACGCGCTCAGGCCGAGGCCACCCAATCGATCTGGAGATCGAACATCGAAAACGCCAAGAACGCCGGCGTCTTCGGCCTACCGACGTTTCGTTACGAAGGCGAACTCTACTGGGGGCAGGATAGCCTGCCATTCCTTGAGCGCCACCTGAACGGTGACAAGATCGCCGTCTGACAGCTCGCCTGGCAGGACTTGCTGCCTGTCAATTGGCATTCGTGCCTGATCGTGGCGGCATGGCGCGATTTCGGCTGGCATGGTCAACATCTAAAGAGGGACGTGAAAGATGGGCATCCTATCCGGTGAGCTATCGGGCCAATTGCTGGCGAAGTTCGGCGATCGCTTCTCGATCTCGCAGACCCTGCGCGAGCAGCACGGCCGCGGCGAATCCCATCACACGCCGGTAATCCCGGATGCAGTCGTATTCGCGCAAAGCACTGACGATGTCGCCGAAGCCGTCCGGCTTTGCGCCGCGGCAGGCGTGCCGGTCATCGCCTTCGGGGCGGGAACCTCACTCGAGGGGCATCTGACCGCAGTGCGCGGCGGCGTGTCGATCGATCTTTCGCAAATGTCGCAGATCATTCGTGTCAGCGCCGAGGATCTCGACTGCACCGTCCAGGCCGGCGTCACACGCGAACAGCTCAACGCGCACCTGCGCGACCAGGGCTTGTTCTTCCCGATCGACCCGGGCGCCAACGCCTCGATTGGCGGCATGGCGGCGACCCGGGCATCGGGCACCAACGCCGTTCGCTACGGCACCATGCGCGAGAACGTGCTGTCGCTGACTGTCGTGCTGCCGACCGGTCAGGTCATTCGCACCGGCGGACGGGCGCGCAAATCGTCTGCCGGCTATGACCTCACCCGCCTCTTCGTCGGTTCGGAGGGCACGCTCGGCATCATCACCGAAGTGACCTTGCGGCTCCAGGGCGTTCCGGAAACCATTTCGGCGGCCCTCTGCTCGTTCGAGAGCGTGGAGCAGGCGGTCGGCGCCGCGATCGCCATCGTGCAGCTTGCCATCCCCGTCGCGCGGATGGAGCTGATGGATCGCGGCCTGATAGCCGCCGCCAACGCCTATTCCGGCCTCTCACTCAAGATCGAAGACACGCTCGCCTTCGAATTCCACGGGTCTCCTGCCTCGGTTCAGGAACAGGTCGAGCTGGTTGCGGACATCGTGAAGGATCACGGTGGCAAGGATTTCGAATGGGCCAATGCGCCGGAGGAGCGAAATCGCCTTTGGAAGGCCCGGCATAACGCCTTCTACGCAGTCGTCTCGCAGAGACAGAATGCCAAGGGCTGGTCATCCGATGTCTGCGTTCCGGTGTCGGAACTCAGCGGCTGCATTTTGATGACACGCGCACTGTTGCAAAACTGCAGTGTTCCGGCTGCCATTCTCGGCCATGTCGGCGACGGCAACTATCACGTGGTCTTCGCCGTGGATCCCGAGAACAAGGCGGAGCTTGCCGAGGTCGCCGCCATCAACAAGAAGATGGTGGAACAGGCAATCTCCGTCGGCGGCACGTCGACCGGCGAGCACGGCGTCGGCACCGGCAAGATCGGCTATCTGCGTCAGGAACACGGAGATGCCGTCGAGCTGATGGCCCTGCTGAAGCAAGCCATCGATCCCCAGGGCATCATGAACCCGGGCAAGATCCTGCCGGTGTGAGTGTTGCCGATCTTATCACCCTTGTTGACGGGAGACTGTGTGATGGACGGCTTCAACCCCCACAGCTCGCATTGGGGCGCATTCTTTGGAAGACATCATGGCAAAGCGCTCGAAATCCGTCCGCATCCCGCCGACCCTCACCCATCTCCTCTGCTGGGCAATTTGCCCGCAATTGCCCATAGCCCCGCCCGCATCCGGCGCCCGGCCATCAGGCGCGGCTGGCTTGAAGGGCGGCCCGACAATGCCGACAAGCGCGGGAGCGACGGTTATGTCGAGGTCACCTGGCCGGAAGCGCTCGATCTTGTCGCCAATGAGCTTCGCCGCGTTCGCGCCGAAGCCGGACCGCAGGCCATCTTCGGCGGCTCGTATGGCTGGTCCAGCGCAGGCCGGTTTCACCACGCCCAAAGCCAGATCCACCGCTTCCTCAACGTGCTCGGCGGATATGTCAGATCGGTCAATACCTATAGTTCGGGCGCGGCGATGGTCATCATTCCGCATGTGCTCGGCCCTTACGATACCTTCGACAGAAAGAGCGTCACCTGGGAGGCGATCGAGCGCAGCAGCGAACTGATCGTTGCCTTCGGCGGCATGGCGGTCAAGAACACCGATGTCCATGGCGGCGGCATCAGCCGGCACGTCGTGCGCCCTGCCTTGAGCGGTGCCCGAGCGCGCGGTGCGCGCTTCGTCCTCATCAGCCCGCTCAAGGATGATATTGCCGCCGATCTCGATGCGGAATGGCTGCCGGTCACCCCCGGAACCGATGTCGCGCTTATGCTCGCAATCGCCTTCGTCCTCGTCAACGAGGGGCGGCATGATCGGGAATTTCTCGACCGCTATACGGTCGGCTATCCGCGCTTCGAGGATTATCTGCTGGGCCGCGAGGATGGCGTCGAGAAGAGCCCGCAATGGGCAGCGGGCATCTGCGGCATCGCTGCCGAGACGATCGTGGATCTGGCGCGGCGCATGGCGAAGGCCCGAACGCTGATCACCGTCAGCCATTCCTTGCAACGCGCCGACTATGGCGAACAGCCTGTCTGGATGGGGATCGTCCTGGCGGCCATGCTCGGACAGATGGGTTTGGATGGCGGCGGCTTTTCCTATTCGCTCGGCGCCCTCGGCAACATCGGCAAAAGTCAGCTTGCCGTTCCCCTTCCGACGCTCAAGCAGTTCCACAATCCGGTGCCGGATTTCATTCCCGTCGCACGGATCGCCGACATGCTGCTGAAGCCGGGCGAACCGTTCAACTACAATGGCCAGGCTCTGCGCTATCCCGACATCCGCCTCGTCTATTGGGCCGGCGGCAACCCGTTCCATCACCATCAGGATCTCAACAGGCTTCGCCAGGCGTTCAAGACGCCGGAGACGATTATCGTACACGAAACGGCCTGGACGTCCTCGGCACGCCACGCCGATATCGTCCTGCCAGCGACCACGACGCTTGAGCGCGACGATATCGGTGCCGCCGACCGCGATCCGATGATGATCGCCATGAAAAAGCTGATCGAGCCGGTCGGCGAAGCACGCGACGACTACGATATCTTTGCGGATATCGCAGAGCGCCTCGGCAAGCGCAGCGAATTCACCGAGAACCGTTCGAGCCGCGAGTGGCTTGCCTTCCTCTTCGAGACAACGCGGGCGGCACTCGCCGCCGCTGGTCACCCGGCGCCGGATTTCGAAACGTTCTGGGAGGAAGGCGAACTGCAACTAACGGTGAAGCCTGACGATGGCGGCCCTGCGCGCGCATTCCGGGCCGATCCCGACGCCAATCCGCTGCCGACGCCATCGGGCAAGATCGAGATCTTCTCTGAAACGATAGAGAGCTTTGGTTATGACGATTGCCGCGGCCATCCGCGCTGGTATGGACCCGTCCCAGGGACAAAGACCGGGGAGAATCACTATCCCCTTTACCTCGTCTGTAACCAGCCGCACTCGCGCCTTCACAGCCAGCTCGATTATGGTGATTTCAGCCGTTCGACCAAGATCGGCGGCCGGGAACCGGTGCGCATAAACCCGGCCGATGCTGCGGAGCGCGGCATCTCTGACCGGGACATCGTTAGGTTATTCAACGCCCGCGGCAGCTGCCTGGCGGCTGCAGTCATCAGTGCAGATGTAAGGCCGGGCGTCATGCAGCTCGCCACCGGCGCGTGGTTCGAGCCTGATGACGCGGAGGCCGAGATGGCTATGTGCATTCACGGCAACCCGAACATCCTCACCCGTGATGCCGGGACGTCTCAGCTCGCCCAGGGCTCCACGGGCCAGTTGACGACGGTCGATGTCGAGCGCTTTACCGGTGAACTGCCGCCCGTGCGCATTCTCGGCGGAATGGCGTTTATTCCGGGGTAGAACGCCATCGCACAATCACGCCCGTCGGGCGGTCAATCGTGGGAAATCATGATCCTCATGCTTCCGATTACGCCGGTAAAATAATCTACTAATTCGATAGAAAAAGAACAGCCAGTCTTTCTCGAAATCGACCGGCTCCCGTAGGCTCCTGTTCACAATCAGCCCGGCAACCAAACAGGACCGCTTCATGAACGACCGCTCTTTCCGCCTTCTTCTTTCCCGGCGTGGTCTGCTGACCGCCACCTCAGCCCTGGCATTTGCCACTCTGGTCGCAACAGCGAATGTAACTCCGGCATTGGCTGAGGATGGCGGAGACGTCGTCTTCCTGATCGACTCGCTGGGCGACACCTGGATTCCCAACAACAGCGCGATCTCCAGCTTTCAGGGTCATATCTGGGGCCATGTCACCGACAAGCTTATCTATGTCGATGCCGAGGGCAAGGTCAGCCCGTGGATCGCCGAGCGCTGGGAACAGAACGACAATGCGACCGAATTCACCCTGCATCTGAAGAGCGGCGTGACCTTCTCCGATGGCAGCCCGCTCGATGCGGCAGCCGTCGTTGCCAATCTCGACATCTGGTTTGCCGGGCGCAAGAGCGAGGGCATCAATCCGATCGGCCTGTTCCCCAAGACCTATGATCATGCCGAGGCCGTCAATGCGACAACCGTGAAGGTCTTCTTCAAGAAGCCGACCCTGGGCTTCATCCCGACTCTCGGCTACCACGGTTCGATTCTCATCTCCCCGAAGACCATCGCCTCGTCGGCGAGCGCGCAGGCGGACCTGAGCAAAACCTCCGGCAGCGGCCCTTATGTCGTCGTGTCCTGGAAGGAAGGCGACTACGTCAAGCTCGCCAAGCGCAAGGATTACAATTGGGGGCCGGCAGCGGTCGGCCAGACCGGCCCCGCCCATCTCGATACGATCACCTACAAGCTCGTTTCCGAACCGTCGCTGCGCGTTGCGGCAGTCCAGTCCGGCCAGGCAGACGTCGCCTACAACGCGTCGCCTCAGGAGCTTGAATCACTCAAGTCGGAAGGCCTCACGGTGGCGACGCCCCGCTATCTCGGATTCGTCAACGGTTGGGCGATCAACACCAAGCTTGCTCCCTATGACGACGTGAAGGTTCGCCAGGCGCTTCAGGCCAGCATCAATCGCCAGGAAATCATCGACACCGTCTATACGCCCGACTGGAAGCTTGCGACGTCGTTCATCCAGAGCAACGTTCCAGGCGCGACCGACCAGAGCGCCCTGCTCGCCTACAATCCTGAAAAGGCTGAGAAGCTTCTGGACGAGGCTGGCTGGAAAAAGGGGCCGGGCGGCATCCGTGTCAAGGATGGCAAGCCGCTGTTGCTGACGCTGAACTCGAACCCCTACCTTGCGACATCGAAATCGATTGATGAACTGATTTCGCAGCAACTCGGCAAGATCGGCTGGAAGGTCGATATCCGCGCCTATGACGTCGTCACCTTCGGCCAGAAGGTCAAGTATGGCGGCGCCGGAGTGCCCGCCTATGAGGTGACGCGCTCCTTCATCGACGCCGGCACCGTCGCCAGCATTCTGACCAACGCCAACAATGGCGAGAACTGGTTTGCACTCGACGAGAGCGACAAGACCCTCAACGACCTGCGCGACAAGATCGCCGGCGCCGGCTCCATCGAAGCCCGCAAACCGCTTCTCGACGAGCTGCAGAAATACGTCCTCGACCAGGGTTATTTCATTCCGCGAACACAGATCGTCCAGCGCGTCTACGTGCAGTCGCCGGACCTCAAGGGCGAGGTCTACAATGGCGTCGCCTATGCCAGCTACTACACGGCGACCAAGAGCGAATAGCCCGGCCATTCAACAGACGCAGAGGTGTTGGGCATGAGCAAAGCCTATTTCAACTATGCCGCAAAGCGGTTGCTGCAGGCGATCGTCGTGATCCTGCTGTCTTATGTCTTCACCTTTGTGGTCGTCAGCATCCTGCCCGGCGACCCGATTACCAACGTCTTGAACAACCCGCAAAACGGCTTCACGCCGGATGAGATCAAGGAGATCATCGCTGCGCAGGGCTTGGACAAGCCGATTCCCGTACAGCTCTGGAACGCCTTTTCCGGCTTCGTGACCGGCGATCTCGGTCTGTCGATGCGGACCAACCGGCCGGTCGCGACGCTGATCGCGGAGGTTCTGCCGTCGACGCTGGTGCTTGCCTCTGCTGGCCTCGCCGTCTCTCTTGTCCTGGCGGCGATCATTGCCTACGGCACGCAATTTCTGCCCCGGCGGCTCGGCCAGGGACTGCTGCGCGGCTTCCCGTCGCTGTTCCTGTCTGTTCCGAACTTCGTGATCGGCCTCGTGCTGATCCACCTCTTCGGTTTTCAACTCGGCATCTTTCGCGTCATCGAGCCCGACAGCTTCTGGGCGACGCTTTTTGCAGCGATCGCCCTCGGCATTCCGATCTCGGCACAGATCGCCGAAGTCCTGGTTGCCAATCTCGACCACGAATCCGGCCAGGACTATGCCGCCGTCGCACGCGGACGCGGGCTCGGCCAGATGCGTCTCTTCGTCATGCACCTGCTCAAGCCCTCATCACTCCCGGTCATCACGGTCGTCGCTTTGACGATCGGAGAATTGCTCGGGGGCTCCCTGATCACCGAGACGGTGTTTGGCCGAAACGGGCTCGGCAGCCTGGTGCAGCGGTCGGTCAGCACGCAGGACCTGCCGGTTCTGCAGGCGGTCGTCTCGCTCGCGGCGGTGGTCTTTGTTGTCGTCAACCTGATCGCCGACCTCGCCTATCCGCTCCTTGATCCGCGCGTCAAACTTCTCGGTGGGCAAGCACGCCGCCCGACGACCGCTGACGACAGTTCTCTTCCCATCTCCAAGGCGGTGACCCCATGACGATCGCCTCTGTTTCCTCCACCCCGCGCGCGACGGCGATCGGCTGTCTGACGGGCCTGCGCGTGCAGCCTGTCGTCATCCTTTCGTTCCTGGTCGTTGCTCTGGCGATCGGCTGGTCTTTGGCGCCTTGGCTGTTTACCCACTACGATCCGGTGAACGGCACACCCGCTCAAAAGCTGCTCGGCCCAAGTGCGGCACACTGGTTCGGAACTGATCATCTCGGCCGCGACCTCTATGCACGTGTCGTCTATGGCACGGCCTCATCGGTGGCGAGCGCACTGATCGCGGTCGTCATCGGCGTCGTCGCAGGCGGGGTTATCGGACTGCTGGCCGGCTTCTTCGGCGGCTGGGTGGACACGGCCTTTGCCCGTCTCGTCGATGTGTTGCTGGCCATCCCCAAATTCCTGCTTGCCGTCATCGTCGTCACCGCAATCGGTTTCGACACAACGAATGCGGCAATCGCGACGGGTGTCTCCGCCGTCGCCCTTTTTGCCCGGGTGATGCGCTCCGAAGTCATCAAGACACGGGCTGCAACATTCGTCGAATCGTCCTTCCTGCTCGGCGGATCGCGCTGGCACATTCTTTGGCGTCACGTGCTTCCGAATGCATCGCGATCGGTGCTGCCGCTTGCCGTCCTGCAGTTCGGCGATTCCATTCTGGTCATCGCCAGCCTTGCCTTCCTTGGCTACGGCGACCCGCCGCCTGCTTCCGATTGGGGCCTGCTGATCTCGATCGGCAAGGATTACCTCAAATGGCCCTGGCTGGTTTACGCCCCGGCCCTTGTCACGATCGCAACCGTTCTCTCTGTAAACAGGATCAGCCGATGGCTCCGCAAGACAGACTGACCACGTTTTTGAACCACCCGTCCTCCCCGTTGCTGCGGGTCAAGGGATTGTCGGTGGCCTACGGCACCCACAGGGTCGTGTCCGATGTCGGCTTCGAGCTTGGACGCGGCAAAAGTCTCGCGCTGATCGGCGAATCCGGATCCGGAAAATCGACCATCGCCCGCGCCGTCCTGCGGCTGCTTCCCGCAACGGGACACGCCATGGGCAGCGTCGAATTCGATGGCCAGGAGCTTCTGGGGCTTCCGGAGCGCCGCTTCCGCCCGTTCAGGGGACGCAGGATCGGCTTCGTGCCGCAGGATCCGGGCAATTCCCTGAACCCGGTGCGCACCATCGGCGCGCAGGCGATGGAAGCTGCCGCACTTCTGGACGAACCGGATAAGGCGCTTCGCAAGGCAATTGTTCTGGAGACATTTGCGCAGGTCGGGCTCGACAATCCGCAGCGTGTCTACGAATCCTATCCGCATCAACTTTCCGGCGGCATGCTCCAGCGCGTGCTGATCGGTCTCGCCGTTCTGCCGCGACCGTCACTGCTGGTCGCGGACGAGCCGACCTCCGCACTCGATGTGACGATCCAGAAGCGTATTCTCGACCTGTTGTCGAAGTTGCGGGAGGAGCTGCAGATCAGTCTTCTGCTGATCACCCATGACCTGGCGATTGCAGCGGAGCGCGCGGATTCGATTGTCGTCCTCAAGGACGGCGCCATCCAGGAAGCCGGCAGTACCGCTACGGTATTCTCCGCCCCTTCCTCGTCCTACGCCAGAAAGCTCCATGGCGATGTGCCGGCACTCAACCCGGACCGGTACCGGCCGTTGCGAGAGCCTGGTTTCCGGCACCTCGGCGCCAGGCGCGAGAGGACACCGAAGATCGAGGTCCGCGGCGTAACGAAGAGCTTCACGGTCGACGGCAAGGTTCTGACCGCCGTCAACGACGTCTCGTTCGACGTTCAGGCGGGAACGACGCATGCGCTGGTGGGTGAATCCGGATCCGGCAAGACAACGGCGATCCGGCTTTTGCTCGGGCTGGAGCAACCCGATACCGGGAAGATCTCTGTCGGCGGCGAACAGGTGAACGGCCGGTCACCCGAGCAGCTTCGCTCTGTCTGGCGGCACCTGCAGCTTGTCTACCAGAACCCCTTCACATCGCTCGATCCGACCTGGAACGTCGAGAAAATCGTGCGCGAGCCGCTGGACCGCTTCAAGATCGGGACCGATCAGGAACGGGCACTCGCCGTCCGCAGGGCGTTTACGGAAGTCGGATTGGGAGAGCATCTCTTGTCCCGCAAGCCTACCGCCTTGTCGGGCGGCCAGCGCCAGCGTGTTGCCATTGCCCGGTCGCTTGTCCTGAAACCCGATGTGATCGTGCTTGACGAGCCTACTTCGGCGCTCGACGTCAGCGTCCAGGCCGACATCGTCGAAGTGCTGCTGTCGCTGCAGGTCAAGCTCGGCCTCACCTATATCTTCGTGTCGCATGATCTGGCGCTGGTGCGCCAGCTTGCCCACACGGTCTCAGTCATGCAGCGCGGCCGCATCGTGGAGCACGGGACTGTCGGAGAGATCTTTGACACACCCCGCCAGCCCTACACCCGCTCGCTGCTGGAATCGATCCCATCAGGGGCCGCGCGTCTTGCGCGCACCCAACCCCTGCAGCACCGGCAGATCTTCAACGAGGAAAAGATCGCATGACCGTCATCGCCCCCGCACCGGCGCAGTCCGCGTCATTCCGTCCGAAGAAGCGGCTCGGGTTCAACACGCGCGTCTCATTCAACGATGAAACCGGCCCCGCCCACGGTTTGCGGGAGGGCATCGAGCTTTTCAAGGCGGCCGAACGTCTGGGCTACCAGTCGGCCTGGGCCTATCAGCGGCATTTCGACCACTATCTGTCCTCGCCACTGCCCTTCTTTGCCGCGGCAGGTCAGCATACCAGCCATATCGTGCTGGGTTCGGCCGTCATTCCGATGCGCTATCAGGACCCCATTCTTCTGGCAGAAGCCGCAAGCACGACCGACCTTCTGATCGGCGGCAGGTTGGAACTGGCAATCTCGACCGGTTCGAACGCTGCGTTCGATGCTGTCTTCGGCACGGTCGAAACCGACGCCCGGACGGAAGCCAAAAGCCGTCAGGCGCGTTTTCTGTCCGCGATCTCCGGTGAGGTTCTGCACACCGTCACAGAACCCGGCCAGGGTGCTGCGCAAGGCAGCCAACTGAGGGTGACGCCGCACAGCCCGACCCTCCGCTCGCGCATCCGCCAAGGTTCCGCCAGCCTCGGGTCGGCGATCCAGGCCGCCGAACTCGGCATCGGGTTGATCGCCGGAACCGTACAGCACGACCACGCCGAGGGTGAGAGCTTCGGAAACTATCAGGCCCGTTGCATCGAGGCCTTCCGATCCACGTGGCGAAAGCAGCGGACAAGCGAGCCGCCGCCCGTCGCCGCGGCGGCTTCGGTCCTGGTTGGCACGACGCCGGAACTGCGGGAGAAATATGCAGCCTATGATCTCGAGCGCCGTACTCAGGGTATCGCCGCATCGCGGCCGAAGGGCGCTCTCGAGCCGAGCTCGCGGACCAACCAGCCGCCGGGAAGCCAGATCTCGCCGGTCTTCCACGGCACACCGGACCAGGTAATCGAAGCAGTGCTCAGTGATCCCGGGCTCGCCGCGGCCGACGAGATCGTTCTCTTCCTGCCGCCGGCCTTCGGCCTCGCCGAGAATATCCGGCTGCTGACCGACCTTGCCGGGACCGTCGCCCCGAGCCTCGGCTGGTCACCTGACTGGTAAAGCCTCCGCCGGTATTTAAACGGCAGCGGTCAATTGGATATATTTTCTATAGTTTCAATAGAAATAGAAAGACCTGTCTTCCTTAGCCTCTGCCTGCCGCCTAACCTCCTGCCACCATCGACAATCAGAGGAGCTTCCATGTCCGCGGAATTCATCAGCGTCAGCTTTCCCAACGCCTCGAACGATCTCAATCCCATCCCGGACGCTCCGGTCGACCCCCACTATCTTGAGCGCTACTCGCGCGCGCTCGATGACTACGGCTTCAATTACACGCTGATCCCCTACTCCTCCTCGTCCTTCGACCCTTTCACGATCGGCGCCACGGTTCTCGCGCATACGAAAAACATCAAGATCATCGTCGCGCTGCGGCCCAACACCGTCTATCCGACGGTGGCGGCCAAATCGCTTGCTACACTTGACCAGTTGAGCGGCGGGCGCGTGGTCGTCCACTTCATTGCCGGCGGCAGCGATGACGAGCAGGCGCGCGAGGGCGACTTCCTCGACAAGGAGCAGCGCTACGAGCGGCAGGAGGAATATATCCGCATCCTGCGGCTTGCATGGAGCTCAACCGAGCCCTTCGATTTCGACGGCAAATATTACCAGTTCAAGCAGTTCCGCAGTGCTGTGCGTCCGACAAACGGTCAGATCCCGATTGCCCTTGGCGGCTCCTCGGATGCAGCCTATCGCATCGGCGGTTCGCTCTGCGACATCTTCGGGCTCTGGGGCGAGCCGCTCAAGGAAACGAAACAGCAGATCGATCGTATTTACGCGGAAGCTGCAAAGGCAGGCCGAACGGACCGCCCGCGCATCTGGGTGACGTTCCGGCCGATTGTCGCCGAAACGGATGAGCTTGCCTGGGAAAAGGCGCACAAGGTTCTGGACCGCCTGAACGAGAACCGCCAGAAGGGGCTCCACCGCGCACCCGTAAACGCCCCGCCGCCAGCCAATGTCGGTTCGCAGCGCCTCCTGGATATCGCCAAACGCGGCGATGTTCATGACCGGGCGCTCTGGTATCCAACCGTCACCGCCACCAATGCCAGCGGCGCGACCACGGCACTTGTCGGTTCGCCGCGCACCATTGCCGATTCCATTCTCGATTACATCGATCTCGGGGCCGACCTGATCTCGATCCGCGGCTATGACAATTTCAACGATGCCGTCGATTACGGCCGTTACATCCTGCCGCTGGTGCGCGAGGGCATACGTGAGCGGGAAGAGGCAAAGAAGAAGGTCGCCGCCTGATGATTGCGCGCGACACGGCTTTCGATCCGAGTCTGCTGAGCGCGACGACGCGCGCTCTTGCGGATGCAGCTCCCGAGGCTGACCGGACGGGGGATTTCCCCTGGACGGGCATCCGGGCGGTTCATCAAAGCGGCCTGCTCGAAAGCACTGTCGCGACGAGATATGGCGGCGCCGGCGCGACGCTTCACGAGGCCGCAACGATCCTTGCGGCCCTCGGCCGTGGCGATCCATCGGTCGCCCTGATCAGCGCGATGACGATCTTCAACCACCTCGGCCAGGCAACGAAAAGCCATTGGCCCGAGGACCTCTACAAGCGCCTGCTTACCCAGGCCAAGCGGCATCCGCTGCTGCTCAATGCCGCGCGTGTCGAACCGGAACTCGGTTCACCCGCCCGCGGCGGCCTGCCGGCGACGGTTGCCCGGCGTACCGCATCCGGCTGGTCGATCACTGGCCGCAAGCGCTTCGTCACCGGCGCGCACGGGCTGACCCATTTTCTGGTCTGGGCACACACCGATGAAACACCGACCCGGGTCGGAACATTCGTCGTTCCGAACAGGATTCCGGGAATTCGCGTCATCGAGAACTGGAACAGCCTTGGCATGCGCGCCTCCGGCTCCCACGATGTCGAATATACCGATGTCGAAATCCCGCTTGAGAATGTCATCGATCTGGTCGATCCCTCCGTTGCTCAGCAGGACAACCGCGCCCACGCGGCAATCACGCTGGCGCTGACCGCGCTCTATCTCGGGGTAGCCGAAGCGGCTCAGGAGGCGTTCATCCGTTTTGCTCACGAGCGCGTTCCGACCAACCTTGGCCATCCGATCGCCCGCACCGAACGTTTCGTGACGCTTTCCGGTGAAATCGATCTTCTCGTGTCCGGCGCCCGGCAGATCATTTTCGATGCCCTGAAGGACAGGCAGGCCGAGGCCGAAAAACACATCAGGGCCCGGCTGCTTGCCGGCCGGCAGCTGCGCGACGCGGTGCAGATCGCCGTGCGCGGCATCGGCAATCCCGGCCTCGGGAACGAGCTTGGGCTGGAACGCCATTTCAGGGACATTCAGTCGGTGCTCGTCCATGCCCCGCAGGAGGACACGTCCATCTCCATTCTCGGGCGCGTCGCCTTCGAGCATTGGAAGAGCGAAAAGGAAACGCCATTGGCGCCTCCGGTCAGTCTCACGGTATTGAAGACGGCCTGATCATGACACGCTACATCATCATTGGTGCCGGAGCAGTCGGCGCGAGCCTCGCGGCCGAGTTCGAGACGCACGACATCCCTTACGTGCTCGTCGGGCGTGGCACCCAGATCGCCCATATCGGCGCTCATGGTCTTTCATATCGGCGGCCGGACGGACACAGGGTGCTCAAGCTCAACACCGCCGACACGGCTTCGCCGCCAGCGCTTCGCCCGGGTGATATTCTGGTCCTTGCGGTCAAGGCCCAGGATGTCGAGTCGGCCACGGAGTTCTGGGCCTGGCGACAGGTCGAGGGTGGAGGCTTTGCATCGGAACTGCCCCTCGTGACGTTACAAAACGGGATGGCTGCGGAAGACATCGCATTGCGGCGTTTCGATCGTGTCTATGCGGCCAGTATTCGAATTCCGGCACGCTACACCGTCACCGGCGAGGTCGTCGTCGGAGGCGAGCCGAATGTCGGCATTGTTGCGCTCGGCCGCTACCCCGAAGGGCTCGATGACACGGCTTTGTCGATCGTCGCGGATCTTGGGAAAGCGGGCTATCTTGCCGAAGCGCGCCCCGACATCCGGCGATGGAAGGCGGCAAAACTGGAACACAACGTCACAAATGCGGTCGAGCTTTTCGCCGGCGCTTCCGAGCTCCGCTCAAAGGCGGCAGCCGGCTTGGCGCAGGAGGCCCGCGCTGTTCTGATTGCCGCCGGCTATGATCCGGCTTCTCCCTCGGAGTGGAGAATTGACATATCATCCTGGCGCGTCGCCCCGGAGAGCGGCATCGAGCCCGGCCAGCAATCGACCTGGCAAAGCTTCACCCGCGGCACCTCGAGCGAGGTCGATTATCTGAACGGCGAAATCGTCCGGCTCGGCCGCATCCATGGCGTATCGGCCCCTCTCAACACCGCCTTCCAACAGGCTGCGGCGAGGCTTGCGCTTGAAGGCCGGCCGCCGGGCACGAAAGATATCACCGAAATCTACCCTATCGTTGCCGGTAGAGATGCACTCTAGCCTGTCCGCCGTCTTGCAAACCGAGCGAAAGGAAGAACATGGGAACCCCAAGGATCGTCGCCATATCGGGCAGCTTCAGCCGACCTTCAAAAACCACGGCGCTCGTGCAACATATTGCCGGACGAGCAAGCGATCGCTACGGCTTTGCCAATGTGACTTACGACATGGTCGATGTCGGACCATCGCTCGGCACTGCTCTCTGGCGCAAGCAGCTCGACGACAGGGCTCAACATGTCCTTGGAGAAATTGTCGATGCCAATATTCTGATCATTGGTTCTCCGACCTATAAGGGCTCTTATCCGGGTCTCTTCAAGCATCTGATCGATCTCATCGATCCTCACGAGCTCAGGTCGAAGCCGATCCTTATCACGGCCACGGGCGGTGGTGATCGCCACGCGCTCATGGTGGAGCACCAGCTTCGTCCCTTGTTCGGGTTCTTCATGGCGCATACGCTGCCCACCGCGGTCTATGCATCGGATCGCGACTTCACCGACTACGCCGTTTCGTCAGAGCAGCTTAGCAAGCGCATCAATGAAGCGGTCGGCGAAGTGGGCGCCTTCTTTCCCGCGACAACGGCCAATCGTGTGGCGGCCGAGTAGGCGTTGAAGCATAAAGGCACCTTACAAGAAACTGTCGGGGACAGCGCCACCCGACAGGCTACGGATGCGCACCGATTAATTTCCGAAAATAGCGGCTTTCGAAGGATTCTGATCTCAACGCGCGCCTGAAAACGAAACGCGAGCATGTTGATAGATTTAGTCGAGATTAATACCTTGGACTGATCTACGCACCTCTCCCGGGAGGGGGAAGCGTGAATTGCCGTGCGCATGCATGGCTTTTCGACACCGCAACGCCTGATACAGGAGCACGCATGCCGCCGCGCCAAATTTCAAAAAGCCGCCGCCATCTCAATTGGCCTAACGCGTTATTCCCAATCGCGGCTTCTCTCGGTCTCATCGCCATACTGGTGCCCGGGCAAGCTGCAGCCGAGGGCAAGATCCGCATCGCGCAGCAGTTCGGGATCTCCTACCTGACGCTCGATGTCATCCGCGATCAGAAGCTCATCGAGAAACATGGCAAGGAAGCCGGTCTCGACATAACGGTCGAATGGGCAACGGTGTCCGGTGCGACGGCGATGAACGAAGCGCTTCTTTCCGACAATCTCGATATCGCAGCGGCCGGCGTGCCGCCGGCGCTCACCACCTGGGATCGGACGAAGGGGCGTCAGGACGTCAAAATGGTCGCCGCACTTGGCGCCCAGCCCAACTACTTGCTGACGACCAATCCCAATATCCATTCTTTGAATGACTTTGGGCCGAACGATCGGATCGCGGTGCCTGCGGCCGGCGTCGGCTTTCAGTCCCGCACGCTTCAGATCGAAGCTGCGAAGGTATTCGGCAAGGACAAGTTTCAGAAGCTCGACGATATCACCATCAGCTTGCCGCATCCCGACGCAACCGCGGCACTGATTTCAGGCGGAACCGAAGTGAACTCGCACTTCTCCTCGGCGCCCTTCTATTATCAGGCGCTGCAGGGCAACAAGGCGGTTCACAAGGTCATCAGCTCCTATGATATTCTTGGCGGACCGGCGACGTTCAACGTCCTCTACGCCACCACCGCTTTCCACGACAAAAACCCCAAGACCTATGCTGCGTTCTATGCAGCGCTGCGTGATGCCGCGGATTGGATCAGCACGCACAAGGCAGAAGCCGCCGATACCTTTATCCGCGCGCAGAAATCGAAGCTCTCGCCCAAACTCGTCCTCGATATCATCAACGATCCGGAAAACGACTTTTCGATCGTGCCCAAAAACACCTTCATATACGCTTCGGAACTCTACAAGATCGGCGTCCTGAAAAACGAGGCCGGGTCCTGGAAGGACTACTTCTTCCCGGAAGCGCAGGGCGATAACGGCAGCTGACATTCACCGGATAAACCTGATCCTGCAATAGCGCGGCCTTAAGGCCGCGCAGAACACTTGCGAGATGCAATGGACGGCACATATACCGAGGCCTTGAGCCGCGCGGCTCCCTCTACCCAAACACCGCTTCTTTCGGTGAAGGGTGGTACATTGGAATATGCGGCACCCGGACGGATCGTGCGCGCGACGCAGAATGTCAGCTTCGATGTTTGGGAGGCGGACCGCTTTATCCTACTCGGCGCTTCCGGCTGCGGCAAATCCACCCTGTTAAAGGCCGTCGGCGGCTTCATTGCGCCGACTGAAGGACAGGTCCTTTTGGACGGTCGTCCGGTCAGAGGACCGGGACCGGATCGTGTGGTCGTCTTTCAGGAATTCGACCAGTTACCGCCCTGGAAGACCGTTCGCGAGAACGTGGCGTTCCCCGTGCGGGTCTCCGGTCGCCTTGGCCGAAAAGAGGCTCTCGAAAAAGCTGACTACTATCTGGAAAAGGTGGGATTATCTCGTTTTGCCGGGGCCTATCCGAACGCTTTGTCGGGAGGCATGAAGCAACGTGTTGCAATCGCACGGGCCCTTGCGATGGAGCCCCGTGTCCTGCTGATGGATGAGCCCTTTGCTGCGCTTGATGCGCTGACCCGGCGCAAGATGCAGGAAGAACTCCTGGCACTGTGGGAAGAAGTGCGCTTCACCCTGCTCTTCGTCACCCATTCCATCGAAGAGGCGCTGGTCGTCGGCAACCGGGTCGCACTGTTGTCTCCGCATCCGGGCCGCATGCGTGCCGAGATCAACAGCCATGAATGGGACCTGCAAAGCGGCGGAAGTCCCGAGTTTCAGGCCGCCGCAACCCGCATTCATCGCCTTCTCTTCGCCGAGGCGCCCATTGCAACGGAAAGCGATCATGCGTGACACTGCTACCGCTGGCCCTGGTATGACACGGCCGACGCCGCCGATCCGACCTGAATACGAACTGATGCCTGAGCCGATCGCCGGAAGCTCCATCGAGCGGCGCGTGTCGCTGTCGCGGCGACTCTGGCAACAGGCATGGCTGCGAAAAGCTCTTATCCTGATCTTTCTCGCAATCCTATGGGAGATTGTCGCACGAATTCAGGGTAATGACCTTCTCCTGCCGTCATTCACGCAGACACTTCAAGCCTTCGTCGAGGATATCGCCAATGGGGTTTTGCCTGGCCGGGCAGGCAATTCCATCGAAATCCTGCTGAAAGGTTATGTCGCGGGGGTCGTTCTGGCCTTCGTCCTGACGTCGCTTGCCGTATCCAGCCAACTCGGTCGCGATTTCCTGTCGACGTTGACCTCCATGCTCAATCCTTTGCCTCCGATCGCTCTTCTGCCTCTCGGCCTTCTGTGGTTCGGGCTCGGCCAGGGAAGTCTGATTTTCGTGCTGATCCATTCGGTGCTCTGGCCGCTTGCTCTCAATATGTATACGGGCTTCACCAGTGTACCAGAGACCCTGCGCATGACGGGCCGCAACTATGGCCTGCGCGGATTGCGCTACGTCTTCCTTATTCTTGTGCCGGCAGCACTGCCGTCGATCATCGCGGGCCTCAAAATCGGCTGGGCTTTCGCGTGGCGGACATTGATTGCCGCGGAACTCGTCTTCGGCGCGTCCTCGGGCCGCGGCGGGCTGGGCTGGTACATCTTCCAGAACCGCAACGAGCTCTACACTGACCGAGTGTTCGCCGGCCTGATGACGGTCATCCTGCTGGGTCTGCTCGTTGAGAATGTCCTGTTCCGGCAGTTGGAACGGCACACTATCCTGAAATGGGGCATGACACGATAGCATGACTGGCAAACGGGTATGACACAGAAAAAATATGTGGTGGGCATCACCGATCATATGATTGGCACTCCCGACCTCGAGGCCGAAGTGCTCGGTAGTGATGTCGAGATCGACTTTTTTGCGACGACTGACGAGACGCTGTTTGACGCCGATCGCCTGGGACGACTCGACGCGCTGATGGTCTGGGGCGCACGGCTGACTTCGCGCAGCATCTCCCGCCTTCATCGTTGCCGCGGCGTCGTCCGCTATGGCGTCGGCTACGAGAAGATCGATCTTGCGGCTCTTGCAAATGCCGGCATCCCCTTTGCCAATAATCCCGATTACGGCACCGAAGAAGTTGCAGATCACGCGATCGCCATGATCCTCTCGCTCCATCGCCGCCTCTGGGAACATGACGCCCGTGCTCGCGGCTACTCGTCCGGTTGGCAGGTCCACAGCCTCAAACCACTTCCCCGGTCGAACCGCGCAACCGTCGGCATCATCGGCGTCGGCCGGATCGGCACGGCGGTCGTCAACCGCCTGAAGCCGTTCGGTTTCCGGATCCTCGGCTACGATCCAGGTCAGCCGCCCGGCCATGAGAAGGCTGTTGGTTATGAGCGTGTGGACCGCCTTGACGATATTCTTGCTCAGTCGGACATCGTCACACTGCATTGTCCGGCAACGCCCGAAAGCCTTGGCATGCTGGATGCCGACGGTCTTGCACGGCTGAAACCTGGGGCAATCCTCGTCAATACCGCACGCGGAGAATTGCTTGAGGATCTCGATGCGCTGGAAGCGGCGTTGCGCAGCGGCCAGGTAGCTGCAGCGGCGATCGATACGCTGGCACAGGAACCGCCGGGCCACCATCCCCTCTTGTCTGCGTGGCGAGATCGTGAGGACTGGCTTGCCGGTCGGCTGGTGATCACGCCCCACAACGCTTTTTATTCCGACCACGCTGCCGTCGAAATGCGCACCAATGCCGCGCGGACGGTCAAAATCCTGCTTGATGAAGGCCGGTTGCGAAACCGTGTTACGGCCTGATCATTGTACAACTTTCACGATCCGATCCGAACGATCCAGGCACAACCATGACCAAGAGCTCCGAATTCCTGTGGTACATCCCAAATGACGTCAAGGCGGGCCATCGAGGCGATGCCGCCGCCGCAAACCACAACAGTCTGGAGGCATTGACGGCACAGGCCACGGCACTGGAAGAGCATGGGTGGAAGGGGGCCCTTATTGGCACCGGATGGGGTCGCCCCGATACTTTCACGATCGCAGCAGCGCTTGCTGCACGCACCACCACGTTCGAACCGTTGATCGCTGCGCGGCCGGGCTATTGGCGTCCTGCAAACTTCGCTTCTGCTGCTGCAACGCTTGACCAACTGACCGGCGGCCGGGTTCGCGTCAACATCGTCTCCGGTCAGGACGACCTCGCCGCCTATGGCGACGAGGAAGGCGACCAGACTCAGCGCTATGCACGCACGAAGGAATTCATGCGGCTGATCCGCCGGCTATGGACCGAAGAAGATGTGACATTCCATGGACAGCATTTCCACGTGAGCGGTTCCACCGCTGCGCCACGCCTTGATGTGCGCGGCGAGCGCCGGCATCCCAAGATCTACTTTGGCGGCGCATCGGAGGCAGCCGAACGGGTGTCTGCGACCGAGGCCGACGTGCAGCTGTTCTGGGGAGAGCCGCTGGACGGCGTCCGCGAACGGATCGACCGGTTGAAGACACTCAGCAGGAATCTTGATCGTGATCTCCCGCCCCTCGAGTTCGGACTGAGGATCACGACCCTGGTGCGCGATACGAGGGAAGAGGCATGGTACGATGCGGAAGCACGCGTTGCGAAGATGGCTGAAGGGAAAAGCGGTAGCTGGAACGATCACAAGGCTGGTGCCGTTGGCCAGCAGCGCTTGCTCGATCTGCACAAGTAAGGCGATGTGCTGGACGACAATCTCTATACCGCACCCGGAAAATTCGGTGGCGGTGGTGCCGGCACGACTTGGCTGGTCGGTTCGGCTGAAGATGTCGCCGGGTCGCTCAGAAGATACAGAGAGCTCGGCATCACGCATTTCATTCTGTCCGACACTCCGTATTTACAGGAGATCAAGCGGCAGGGTGAGCAATTGCTGCCGTTGCTGCGATAGAATTCTCGGCGCGCCCTCTTTAGGTGATCTTCTGCTATAACCGAGGAATACCAGCATGGTTCGCCTTGACGGGATTCGAACCAGCGACCCTATCGGCATTGGTGAGCCACGAAACTGCTAACGCTTTACGCAGAAACGCCAATTGCTAATCCGCGCAGGTCCCGAGGATCGGCGACATCAGCTTGATGTGGGCATCAACCCGTTCCAATACTTTATTGGGGAGAACAGCTCGTTCAGGCAGAGACCACCAAGACTGGTTGACGCGCTCCACCGTCTCCATAACAGCCTTCAGCACAGCGGCTTCCGGCATTCGCGCACGATGAGCGAAGACTTTCCATCGCTGGGTGTTCATTGCCTTGAACGGCCTTTCACCGGCCAGCGACAGTGCCATGGCATCCGACGGAATGTATGGGACGGTCGATAGCACATCATAGACTGGGGCGAGTGCAGGCTTGTCGCCCTTCCCATGATAAATCAGCGACCAATTCTTGAGGTGCATGTCGCCATTTCCTGTCAGCACAGCCAAAGCCAGTCGTCGGACGAACTCGAGGGCTGCCGCTGAGGAAACGGCGACCCCAAGAGCCACAGCGATATCATGATAGGCGGCACCCTCATATTTTCGAGACGGATAGACGCCGAATACCTGAGCGAAATCTTCGATATGGACGCGCTCACCACCGGCTACCCGATCGAAACGTTTGACGAGAAGTACTTTGCCGTCGGACAGCGTCTCAAACTCCGCCGGAATACCCTCGAACTGCGATTGCTCCACGAGCTCGCGTTCCGGCACTTCCATTCCAATCGCTTCGGCCAATGCGAGATTTGCAAATTCGTTTTCCGAGACAGCGGGGAATGAAGTCGATGGAAATTTGGCGATATATGAGCCCTGCTCGTCGCCTAAGGGGATCGTCAGACCGCCACCCTTTCCTGTGTTCTTGATGACGGAAAGTTTCATCTGCACACCGGCGAGCGAAAACCGGGCCTTCGGTCTGGGGGTTGTCAAACCCTCATTACGAACAACGGCGCCTTCGCTCGGCACAATTCGGACAGCCCCCGGCAGATCCGATCCAAGTGCTGCAAGCAAATCGAAATCATTTCCTGCCCGCACGCTACCTGAATGGTGCTTCTCCATCGCCTCGCGCAGTTTATCCTCTGGAAGAAGGTTCGCAAAGAACGGTGGCAAAGCCCTCGCGACAGGCTTCGGGTCCTTCCGCAACCCCCCATGTGCGGCGCGAAATGACAGACTGAGCACTGGGAAACCACCCGTCTGTCGATAGCTCTCCTCAAAGCTGAACGCGTTGAAGTCTCCCGGCGTCCTCACGATCATGCCTACCTTCAGGTCATTCAGCAGCACGTCCAGCGAGGTTATAGATCTTGGATCAAGAGGCGCATCAGACATTGCCATCACCATCAGGACTGGCGATGAAAGCAGGAAGGTCATCTTCGGCGCCACCTGGCTGCAGCAAAGCTTCAACCGCCGGGACCATCGCCTGCGGGATGAGCATCAGTTCCAGACCAAGCGCACGACCGATGTTGATCAGTGTGGTCGTACGGGCAGCGCTGGCTCCGGCCTCAATCTCGCGGTACCGCGGACGCGATAGACCCGCCATATCCGCAACCTGCTCCTGGGTGAGGCCCAAAGTCTTGCGTGATGTCTTGAGCAGCCGCCCTATCGCCTGAAGAGCCTCCGAATCCGACTTCATTTGATACCTTAATGCTTCATCTCGCTCACTCTGATATGTTTACGTATCTCATGCCTCTACCCATGTCAAACCAGATACCGCCAATAGGGATCATCTGAGACCAAAAGATCTTCCTACAGATCAATTTTGCTTCCTCTACTGAGAGGACGTTAAGCCATCAGGGTAGCCACTCAGATGACTGGCTGATCCACATCGCCCATGCAGATGCAAACCAAGCCCCGCATCTGCGTGGGCCCTGCCGGTCGTCTCCACCTTGAGATCCCATCAGGGGTGAGTAGCGGCCTGCACCGTGGCAGAGTGAGGTCGCTAGAAAACTCTCTGAAGGCCAATCATGCCGATAACAGCAGATCAAACTCAAGCGCAGACCACTACCACCGTCGATCTTGGCGCAATATTCGTCTCATTGGAATTGAGTAAATCGACGTGGCTGGTGACAGCTTTGTCACCTGGCAGCGAGAAGAATGTCCCGCCACACTGTTACTGGAGGGGATATTGCCGGCTTATTCGCATGCTTTGCAGCGCTTCGTCAGAAAGCCACTCGGCGAAAGAACGTACTTTACCCACTGGTAGTGATCTAGGAGGCCGGGTTGGATGGCTTCTGGCTGGGACGAATGCTCAGCAAGGAAGCTTGGATCGAGAGCCACATTGTTGAAGCCGCATCAATTGCCATGCCGCGCCGGCATCGCCGGGCGAAGACCGACCGCATCGACGGCGAAACGCTGATCTGCGCTTTAATGGCATGGAAACGTGGCGAGCCTCGCGCGTGCTCAATGGTCAAACTTCTCTCACCCGAGGAAGACGACAATCGACGGATTGGCCGAGAGCGAAAAACTCTGATTGCCGAATGTGTTTTCCACGTCAACCGCATAAAGGGGCTGCTCTTCACACAAGGAATTCGGGATTACCAACCTGTCAATCGAGATCGCCGCCAACGTCTGGAAGAACTTCGGACTGGCGATGGCCGGCCACTCTCAAAGCATTTGAAAGGGGAAATCTGCAGAGAACTCGATCGCCTCGAATTGTTGCTCACACAAATCAAGGCTGTTGAAGCCGAGCGAGATGCTTTGATCGTTCAGGAGACGCCGGAAACGCCGAAAAAAGCGACCGCGCTTTTAGGCATCAAAGGAATAGGCCCAGAGTTCGCGACGATACTTTACACAGAAGGCTTGTTCCGACTCTTCGATAATCGGCGGCAAATCGCATCCTATGCGGGCCTTGCGCCCTCCCCTTGGCAAAGCGGCAACGTCAATCGTGAGCAAGGGGTCTCGAAAGCGGGAAATCCGCGATTGCGGGCAACGATGGTCGAACTCGCCTGGCTGTGGCTGCGCCACCAACCGAAATCGGCTTTAACGCTATGGTTTAAGGAACGCATCGCGCGGAACGCCGGCCGCTTAAAGACGCCGATGATCGTTGCGCTCGCGCGTAAGCTGCTCGTGGCCCTCTGGAAGTATGTGAGCTCCGGCGTCGTCATCGAAGGTGCAATCATGAAAATCGCCTGAAAGATAAACTGCTGCGAAACACAGTTTCTAATCCTCAGGGCCTGATCAGCCCTGACGGATCCAGGTGAACGGACCGGGAATCCTTTTGGCTTTCAACGCCGACCTTGAGTTTGGTCCCGTTCTCCTGAGCCCGTGCCCGTCGAAAGCGGGATAATGGTGCAGCCGCGCGAGAGCGGCGACCGGATGTGAGGTTGTATAGGCTCGAGAACCGGGCCGGTAATTGCTATGGGCTCAGACCGTGGATCCGCCTACGAAGGAGAAGTTCGATGCCACTCGAATGAACAATTGACAAAAATCCTGATGTGAGGGATTTGAACCGTTGGCCCATCAATTTGTCATGAATTGAGAGGCAAGGGATCGGTGCCTTCTCCTAGAATCGCAAGGTATCGTCGATAGCTGGAACACCCGGCCACGCTTACGGCCGGTAATCTCATCAACGATGCCTAATCGCTCCAGGTCGGCAAGTGCGGCGTTGACCGTTGGTGCGGACAAACCCGTCACCTGAACAATTTGGTTCGCTGTGTGAAAGGGATTCTGCTGGAAAAGCTCGTGAATGCGAAGGGCCGACCCTGCTCTATCACTCCCCGTTGAGCAGGCGAGCCAATTGCGTCATCTCGGCGATTTGCAGCAGAATATCGCGGCATTCGTCACGAACCAGTTCTGGCAGATCGCTGTTTTCAGCCTCGACCATCGCTTCAATCCGATTCAGGTGCCCAATGCCTGGAGGAACCGGATGCCCAAATTCGTAGAGCACTGATCGCAGCGCGCTCACCAAGTCGTTATGCTGACGTTCAAGTCGTTCTCTTCCGTAAAAAAAAGATGCGCCTGTGCCTGCTGCTCCTCCGGTTTCGGCGTGACGAAGCGCATCTCGGACCGCTGTGGGGCGGTGACAACCGCTTCGGCATCCACAGCATCGTTCTTCTGGCGCTTTACGAATGGACACACATATTGTGGTGCTATCAGCCGTACATTATGGCCTAGTTTCGCCAGCTAGCGTGACCAGTAACGAGCACTCCCGCACGCCTCTATTACGACCAAAAAATGCTGCCAGGACAGCTTCTGCCGAACCCTGAGCTCTCCATGAACTGGGAAAACGCTCTTCGCCAGATCGATCCCAATCCAAGTGTTATATGTCATGCCGCCATCCTTTCACCCGTCGGATTTAATCCGGTCATCCTCTGACAGAACGTGCCGTGGGTGGAGTGGCAACCACGCCATCTATTCAACGGGGCCACATTAATGGAGGGTTGACGCCGGTCCAGGCGAGCCAAAAAGAGCGTCCGCTATCTTGCGGAGATGCTCCCTATCACCGCTAAAGGCGTAGCCTTCCGAGTTCACCTCGATGAAAGATGCGAAAACGAACGGCGTCGCCATTGATTCCAGAAGCATGGCTAAACGTAACATCATTTCCACGTCAACTTTGACGTCAATAATTGCCCCGTCGACATCGCCAGCTTCCACCAGGTTCAAGACTTGCTCGACAGAGGAAACAGGGCCTGCAACGATGGCTCCGGCGGCTGTAAGCTGCGCATGGCACGCTGCCGTCAATGACGGACGCCGCTCTACCACTATCAGTTTTTTGCCTCTGAAGGCATGTAACACAGGAATATCCTTCTTACTCATTTTGCGCTCGCCCGCGCTATGCCGGAGATAGATTTTGTCTGGAGAAAACTAAGCAGCGTGCAAATAGCGCCGTATTACCGCTTACGCACAAACTGACTAGCGCACTCACCGGCCAACGGGTGAAACGTTTTGATCACTGGTCGGACTCGCCGCATTGCGATTCGGTATCTTTTTGCAGCGCCTCCTCTATTTCCTCCGCGGACACCTGCAAAAATTGGCGCTTGACTAATTGGGCGGAGATAGCGGGTATCTCAAGGTGTGTAGCGACGGGTTGATACGAAGGAAAACTGAGACCTTCAATAAGCTGCTCATCGACAACCAGACGGTATGTTCCAGCTTCCAAAGGAACTACCAGTCCATCCAGTACGAACGGGTTCGCGAAGGTGATTTCTTTGTATGTCTTTCTTTCTTTCATACCCTCACTCTTTCCTGACACGTAATTCACACGGAGCCGCAACGTTTATCCTCAACTGTCATTCTCAACTAAGTGGATTTCGGACCCCGAGAAGGATTGGCGACGGGGTTCCTTACAATACCGTCTTCGTTCCTCCAGGACGGTTCATCAACCCTCAATCGATCGATCACGCGCCTTCCTGAAAAAGTTGAGGACGTATATCGTGTTGCGCGGAACACTCCTGACGGCCTCAACAACAGGCCGTGATTGATAGGATTGTTTGAGTGAGTCCGCATTTCCAAGACGGCGTTTCAATTGTGCCGCGAGAGCATCTGCAGATGTTTCTCCCGCAAGAAACAGTCTCGTTACAAGAATCGCGGCCATATTGAATTGTCGCTGGTCATTGCCCAGCAACGTGGCGTTATAGCCTGCTCTCTTCAAAACTGACTGGATCATCTCCATCTCCTCTGGGGAGATGGCTGCAAGGCTGGCGTGGGAAGACATATTGTCCTCCTCTCGTTGGGGCCAGGGTAACCGACCCTCAACCAGTAGTGCCCGTGACATCGCTACCGACACTTTACAGTGCGCCTGAATAGCTCCAGACGCAAGCGAATACGGTTTTGGAAGAACATCAAGCGAAGTTCGCCAGCCATTCGCTGGTCATCATTGGGCGGCGGCTGTATTCTGGCGCATTGGAATTCCCTTGCTAATGAAACTCAAAACGCGCAGGCTGATTTCTTCGGTAGCTTTTTTAAAGGGCGTTACCGCTTCAAGGTGAAATCCCTTGGCCCCAACGAAAGGAGGACACGATGTCTTCCGCACAAGAATACGGCCCGATTTCGTCTCACGATCTGAATATGTTGCGGTCTCTATTGTCAGATGCAGGCTTTGAAATCGATACGCGCCTGGATGACGACCGAGCATTCAACAAGGCCACTCGCAAGATAATTGATCTATTTCAGGGTGGAATGACCGACCCTTCCAAACTCAAAGGAGAAATGCTGTTCCTGTTCGGGGTGCAGAAGCGGGACCGTGTGTCAGCTCGCAAACCACTCGCGAGGTACGCAATCCAAGGCCTTCCGGAGTTCGGCAGATAACGGGGAAACACCTGTGCGCGCATATGTTCTTGGAAGCATGATGCTTTGGTCCGCTTTCTTTCTGATCTGGTATCTGTTGACGCTTTATACCGCCAGCAACGACCTTGAAGAAATACGACCCGGTCCGGCAGGAGCAACAGTTATGTCTGCGTCCCGATGTGGTGTCGAGCTGGCGGCTCTTCTCGCGATGGGCGATAAGCTCCTGAAAGCCGGCGGACCAGAAGTGCCTGCGGATTTGCGTGCAAATATTGAACATTGCATCTCCTTGGATGCCGCAAGTCGAGATACGCTTATGAAGACACAGCTCATAAGATTTTTCCCCGCCCGCGGACTCCCCCCCTGATTTCATCAACCCCATCACAAATTATTGGTCATGGGTGCGGACATCTGTTCTCTGATGCGACGGTGGCCGTAGCTTTTTTCGATCTGGCGCGCGGCCTGTGGCCGCGCAGCCTAGGGAATTGTCGGAGGTTGATGATGATCGTTATCACAGGAGCCGCACCGAAGTACGACGCCGTGATCGCTCAACTGCCGGTAGTCAGGGTGAAGCCGGAACAGTCGGTAGAACCTGCACCGCCATAAAGCGTGACCGGATTGACCTCGGCCGGGGCCGGCCGCTTTGCAGTCGTTCGATGATGTCCGGATTGGCAACGAATGGGCGGCCGAAGGCGATCCGCTCTGCCTTGCCATCGCCGAGATACGATGCCGCGAGGTCGAGATCATACGCCACCGTGGCCGTGACCTCGAGCATCAAATGCGCGTGGTTTTCCACCTTGCCGCCATAGGCGTCCGTTCGGACATTGGTGGCGTGAACCTCCACCATATAGTTTCTGAAAGCAGACGCTGGCCAGCGAGTTGCCGCGCGCAAAGCCCAACCTATCAAAATGCTTGTACGGAACAGCAGCGGCGCGGCTCACGCACGGCCCCATCTTCCATTAGATTCGATCATATGTGAACGATGTCAGCAGCGTGGTTACAAAGTTACTTGCATTATCCTTGACAAGCGTTTCCGTCCATTCATTCGTCCCGCGTAGCCGCAGGTCGGAATAAATGCTGTCGACGGCGCCCTCTTCGATCCGCTTGACGTTCGCCAGAAAGGCTTCCTCTCCGCCCGCATGATACATGTCGCGGATGACCATCCGCAGGATTTCCTGGATTGCGATCTGCCATGCCGTGTTGAGTGCCTGAAGGTCGCCGGTACTGTCTGCCATGGGTATCCCTTTCGGTGTGACGAATCTTTAGCGGCGGTTTGCACCACGCTGTCGGTTGCGGATTGCAACGGTTTGAAAGAAACTGCTGAAAGAGCCTGATTGGCGACCGCACGTGACCAAGCCATTTACTATAGCCGCCTTGCCTTACAATTGGCGTAGCGCCGATTGCGCTCGGCCTTGCGGGCGGCCTCGTCGTGTTTTATCCGTCCGCGCCTAATGCGCCGCTCTTCCCTCGCACGGGGACCCTCGTCTGCTCCGCCTGCCATTCTATTCTGGCAGGGCCAGTGGCGGCCTTTACCGCGTGATAGGCGTTCCAAAAAGCGGACTTTGCTTCCAAGACCGCGATGCGGCGATCGGCAAGGTCATTGTTTCTGGTTTTTTGCAATCTTTGCCTTGGAGAGAGTGCTGGGCAGATCAGACCGCCTTGGCCCGCCGTTTCTCGAGAAGAAAGGCGGTCGCCGCCTCTCGGTCCTTCAATTCTTTCGCAAGACGCGCTTCACGAAGCCGCCGCGTCTTTTCCTCGCGGGCCAGAACGAGAGAATCGAGTTCCTCGACGGCGCTGTTGCGGGCGAAGAATTGCGATTGGGTATTGGCAAAGGCAATCTCCGCCTTCTGACGGGATTTGCTGTGTGTCTGTGACATGGGTTTTTCCGGATTGAACGCCGCGAGGTGCCGCGGCAACAAAAAAGGCCAGGCAATTTGCCTGACCTGCTGGTATCATGGCTCTCGACAGTGCCAGTACATCCGTGGTCAACGGAGAGCGGATACCGGGATGATCAGGCAGCCTGCAGGTTGCAGGCCGACATCTTGCCCGACTTGTTGTCGCGCTCGAGGTCGTAGCCGATCTTCTGGCCTTCAACGAGTTCGCGCATTCCGGCGCGCTCGACGGCCGAGATATGGACGAACGCATCGGTGCCGCCATTGTCAGGCTGGATGAAGCCGAAGCCCTTGGTGGAATTGAACCATTTAACTGTGCCAGTGGTCATGATGAACCCTTTCATGGCAATAAGAGAACCACAACGCCCGCGGCGTTGCAGATGCGATAGCGATTTTTGAGAGAAAAGGCTCGTTCAGGGCACGGTGCCAGACGCGCGATAACCAAAGCTAAGCAAGCAAATATCGATGTTCGACATATAGGTCATCAATATCCGATTGTCAACTTTTAGTTTTTGCTCTCCACCTCTCTCAGCATTTAGTTGTAATTTCGGGGTGCCGTTTCACACTCTAGACTCCGGAAACAGGGCTGGGAACGTAACCCCACGCCAGGTTCAGCCATGGAATCACGGTCGTCCGGCAGCGGAAATGGACTCCGGTCCCGACGGAAAATCAGTGTCTCCCTGGCGAATGACGCCGGACATGAACCGGAGCAAGACAGCGCGTGATTGACTTGCAAGCGCCCCTGACAGCGGTTTCATCCTCGCCGTGACATATCCGGCCTTATGAAGCATCTGGTTGAGAATACGATTGCTGCCGGAATTGAAATCGACGGCGTGAATGCTGGAAGACATGGGTCCTCCTTTCAGATTGCGGGCACGGGCACTAAAGCCCAAAGCGACAGCGCCCGTTTTAATGGCTGCCGAAGGCATGATGATGAGGCCGACCCGTCTGTTTGGCAATCCTTCAATTAAGGTCATATAGGGGCGGGGTAGCTTCGACGTCCCACGCGTACAGAGATTTGCGCTCTGTAAAGCCATTAACATCAACGAACGAGGGCTAATTTTGACCGTCCATCGATACATGCGATGTTCGCTCTGAGGAGTGGCGGAATAGAAGGAGACTGCTCTTGGGAGCGTGTAATTGCTATGCTGACGTAAAGAATAGCGTCGCTAACCTGACATCCGTACCTTATACCAGACGCGCCGCTTTTATTTTGCTCTTGATCGGAATCGAACCGGCGTTCCGAAGAACCGCCCCATCACCGCCATCGCACCAACCCACACTTTCAGTTATTGCAGATAGAGGTCTCTCTCGCTATATTGGCTGCTAAGGAGATATCGCATGGCCAGCCAGATTGTTCATTTCGCCAGACTGTCAGATCGCGATCGAAAAACAGCAATGCCGTTGCCAAAGCTGGTTGCCGGTGACAGGCTGGAACTCCACGTTCGTGATGCAGGTGGCAAGGCGCGCACGCTCCCGATCCCACCCTCGGCCGCCGCAGCTGTCGAAGCCCTTCTGGCGCATATGCTGCGCGGGGAGCGCGTTGCAGTGCTGGCCGAGGACCAGGAAGTGAGCCCAAGTGACGCTTCAGCCATTCTCGGCATCTCTCGTCCGCTCGTCGTCTTGCGCATGGACCGTGGCGATCTGCCATTCCGCTACGTCGGCAAACACCGCCGCGCCCTCCTGAAGGATGTGCTCGCGTTGAAGTCGAAGCTCGACAAACGACAGATGGCAATGGAAGCACTTGCCGAGGACACAGAGGACCTGATCGAGACCTATGGCCTCTAATCCGCCCGTCGCGGTCTACGATGCCTGCGTCCTCTACCCCTTCCACCTCCGCAACATTCTGATCCAGTGCGCCTTCGACGGTCTTGTCGAGGCGCGCTGGACCGACGATATACATGATGAGTGGATGCGCAATCTCGCCGCCAACACACCAGGTTTGTCCATCGACCGTTTGAGAGCCACGCGCGACCGGATGAACGCGGTCCTCCCAGAAGCCGTCGTGGCTGACTATCGCCCGTTGATTCACGAACTCACGCTACCGGATCCCGATGATCGACACGTCCTCGCGGCAGCCATCGCAGGCAAAGCCTCCGTCATCGTCACCGGGAACCTGAAGGACTTTCCCGCAAGCAACCTTCTCGCCCATGGTGTGACGAGCAAGTCGCCAGATGATTTCCTCACCGATCTCCATGCGGCGTTTCCGGAAGCGCTAATCTCCAGTGTCAAAAGTGCGAGGCATAATCTGCGAAAGTCGATTCCATCGGTTGAGGCGTTCGTCGACGCGCTTCATCAAGGCGGGTTGAAGAAGTTTTCAGGGATGCTTCGCCGCAACATAACCGGATTGAAGTGAGCCCGCGCAATCCTTGAAAAATTGACGAGACCGCCCGACGACTTCTTTGGGTTGTCGGGTCGTCCTTATAGACTTTACGGATTCTTAACCGTCTACCACTAATTCCGCACGCCCTCGGCCTGAGGCCCCGAGAGAATACGGGATGACACATGCCAAACGAAGACCTTTCCAAACGCCATTTCCAGAAAAAGATCTCGACCTACTGCGATGTCCGCATTGTTCCTGTCGCGCCGGATCGGGTAGTTGACAACGTCCGCGCCTACCTTCTGGCGTTAATCACATTTCGAAAGACACCCGCTCTAGCGAACAACCGCTATGATTGGCGGCAGATAGCGCACGATTGTGGGATCGATGAAGCGCTGACGATAACGTTGAAGAAACAGCTGCGACCAGCGCTGGATGCGATCATGCGCTGGCTGAAGGAGCCGCTTGTAGAAGACGATGCTCCGAAAGGCAGAAGACTGCAAGCTGCGCCGATATCCGGTGCCACGGGAAAGTTTACCCCCTCCCCGACAAGCCAGCATCACGAAATCGAAGAGATCGAGAGCTCGCCCTCACCTGGCCGCCCCGGCCCTAAGCCGAGATCAGTTTCTGACAAACCAGAACCCTTGTTCGAGGCCAACGAAGACCCGAGTTCATTCGCCGATGCACTCGCCTATCAAATGCGCCGCTTTGGTGAGAGTTACTGGCAACTCCACCGGGCGGTCGTTCGCATAGACGAAACCTTTGATGCGAAGACCTTGCTGTCGTGGATTGAGGGCCAGCGTGTGCCGCGCTCGGTGGCAAGCTTTGATATCCTTTGCCGGATCGAGCGCAGATATGGCTTGGAGCGAGGCTATTTCAAAGCCAAACTGCCACATCAGTCCAGGTCCTTATATGGCCACGATCTGGAAGACATCAGCCCGGCGGAGCGGCGCCGGCTTGCCTGGCATCTTCCCGACGACTTCAGCAGCCTGCCTTTTTCAAAGCGCGCAGAGATCCTGGAATGGGTCCGGCGCGTCATCATCTCGGGGTCGACGGATTACAGGCGTTTCCAGGCGGCAGCAACGAAGCAGCGCTACGCAATCCGGTTCCCTGGGATCACATATGGCGGGAGTGCACTTACTCCTCGACTAGCGGCTTCTAGCTGGCTGCGAGATGAGGACGAAAAAGGGCGTTTGACCAAGGCTTTCGAGGATCCAGACCTGCTCTCCGGTGTCGTTGACGCACCCCCTCGGCTTGCGATGGAGATGGCAGATCTCATCCGCTTCAAAACGTCGACTCTCACCGAGATCGGCTTCCGCAGAAATGGCGTCTGGAATGAGGAGACCGCCAGCCAGAAAATCGAACATCTCGGCCTGATGTTTGGGGCACTTGCGGCATCCCCGAACGGGGTTGTCAAAGGCCGAGGCGTGCCGCTCAATCGACTTACCTTCGGCCTCCTGATCTTCCCGGGCGTGTGGGATTGGTATCTGCAGTGGCGCGAGCGCCGTCGCGGCTTCTTTACTAAATGGGAAGACGACATGCTGATGGTGGCCATGGCCCTTACTCGCGCTGAAGTCGGCTGGCTTCGCCAACATCCCGAACTCCTGCACAACGTGAAGCCGATCGAAGGACTGCTCACGACAGACGAGATCGAGTCTGCTCGTCGGGACTGGCATGGCGCATGCGAAAACTTCCACCGCCATGCCGCCAACCGTTCAAAAGAAATCCAGCGGGTGATGCGCGTGCACCGCGATCCATTCGAGCCGATCATGTGCGTGCTGGAAGCGGAAAGCCCGCTCGCTGAATATCGGAAGATCACCGAGGAGATCTTGAAGCGTATGCCCGACGAGCACCGCTACCCGAGAGCGGCCGCTGAGGCGGTCCGTTCGTTCCTTATGCTGAGGCTGGGCTTACATCTCGGCCTCAGGCAGAAAAACCTTCGGCAATTGCTGGTCTGCCCACGCGGACAATTCCCAACGGCAGAACGCCGGCTCGAAGACATGAAGAGAGGCGAACTGCGTTGGAACGAACGGGAGCGTGGGTGGGAAGTCTTCATCCCATCCAACGCTTTCAAGAACTCGGGCTCCTCCTTTTTCGGGCAGAAGCCGTTTCGTCTGGTGCTGCCGGATCTTCTTGATCTCTACACCTATCTCAACGCCTATATCGAACGGCACCGGAAGGTGCTCTTGGGACGCGCGCCCGATCCCGGCACGCTGTTCGTCAAGACAGTTAAGACGACCAGCATCGACGCCGCTTACAATCAGACGACGTTTTACGAGGCTTGGCGGTTAGCGATCCAGCGCTACGGCATCTACAACCCCTATACAGGCCGCGGTGCCATTAAGGGTTTGCTACCACATGGTCCACACAACGTCCGAGACGTGCTTGCCACTCACATCCTGAAGCAAACAGGATCCTATGAGCAGGCCAGTTATGCCATTCAGGACACGCCCGACGTCGTGCAGCAGCACTACGGACGTTTTCTGCCTCAAGACAAAGCAGCATTAGCTGCGCGGATCCTCAATCAGGTATGGGAGGCAGCTTAGTATGTTGGATGCGTCGCTCAGGCCATTGCAGGCATATGCGCAAAATGTCCGCAGCCGTCTGGGACACTACTTATCGTCTCTGCCTTGAAGGGAGTCGAACCTTCGACCCGATGTATATTTCGTCCTAAGCGCATGAAACCCTGTGCCTTCGCGCTGCCGAGATGACCGCTACAATCAGGCGACGACGGAGGTCAGCCAGGCATGGAAGGCGTTCACTTCGTAGCGTCTAAGAGCCTTCGACGACGCCACGACGTAATAGGCCCATTTGACCGGCCACCGCACCTCGGGCATCAGATGCACGAGCCGACCGCTCTCGACCTCCTGCACCACGAAGGCCTTGCGAACCAGCGCGACGCCGCGGGCCGCGACCGCCCCGTTGATCACCGCCGCGGTGGAGTTGATCTTCAGTCCTCCGTCGGCAGGCGCCTGGTTGCCGCCAGCGCGGGCCAGCCACTCGCTCCAGGTCGGAAAGTCGCCGCCCGGATGCGGGGTGCCGTCATGGATCAAGGTCTGCTCCGCGATCCAGCCGGACGTCACCTCGCGGTCGGTCGGCAACAGCCTGTTGTGGCAGACGGCGATGATCTCCTCGCCCATCAGATAGGTGGATTTCACGCCTTTCCAGGTTCCGAGTCCGCACCGGATCCCGATGTCCGCCTCGCCCTGCGCAAGGTCGATGACCCGGTCGGACACGTCCAGCCTGACGTCGACATTCGGATACTTGGAGGAGAAGTCTTCCAGGCGCGACATCAGCCAGTTGGCAACCAGCGCCTGCGACGCCGTCACCACGACGACCGACCTTGCCTTGCGGCCGCGCAGCTTGCGAAGTCCGGACTCAAGGAGATCGAGTCCTTGCGCGATGTCTTCGAGTGCCTCCTGCGCCTCGTCGACGGGCGTCAGGCGTTCGGCCCCGGAACGGCTTCTCTTGAACAGCGGATAGCCGACCCAGTCCTCTAGCGAGCGCACGAGCTGGCCGACGGCCGGCGGCGTCACGTCGAGTTCGGCCGACGCCCCGACGAAGCTTCCATGTCTGGCCGAAGCTTCGAGCGCCTGCAGCGATTTCAGTCTCGTCAGGTTTCTCATGATCATCACGACAAAGATTTTCTTTCTTCTCGATATGGCGTCTTTTCCTCGTGAATGCAAACGGTGGGGTCTATTCATGGACGACTGAACATGAGGAAAATCGAATGGTTCTTGAAGGAAAGACGGCGCTTGTGACCGGCGGATCGAGCGGGATCGGCCTGGCCGCCGCGAAGATGCTGATAGAAAACGGCGCTCGCGTCGCTATCGCGGGACGCTCGGAAGAAAGGCTTGCAAAGGCCGCTCAGGAAATCGGTGGCGACGTCCTTCCGGTGGTGGCGGACGTCACATCCCTCTCTGACCTTGCCGCCATGAGGACGAATATCGAGAACGCTCTTGGATCGCTCGACATCGTCTTCGCCAATGCCGGCGTCGCCATGGGCACGCCGCTCGCAACCGCTGACGAAGCGACCTATCACAGGATCATGGACGCCAACGTGAAGGGCGTGTTCTTCACCGTGCAGGCGGTGCTTCCGCTGCTGCGCGACGGTTCGTCGATCATCCTGAACACGTCCTGGCTCAATCAGGTCGGAACGCCCGGCCGCGCAATCCTGTCCGCCTCGAAGGCCGCAGTGCGGTCATTCGCGCGCACGATGTCGGCCGAACTGCTCGACCGACGCATCAGGGTGAACGCCGTCAGCCCCGGATCGATCGAGACGCCGATCCATCGGGGCAAGGATCAAACCGAGGAAGAATTCCGCGCCTATGCCGAGCGTGTCGGCACGCAGGTTCCACTCGGGAGAATGGGCAGACCGGAAGAGATCGCAGCCGCCGTCCTCTTTCTGGCCAGCGACGCGTCGAGCTACATGCTCGGGGCCGAGATGGTGATCGACGGCGGCAGATCGGAGCTTTGACATGTTGATCAACGAAGACCTCACCAAGCGCGCACTCGTCCACGCCGCTAAGCTCGACTGGGTGCCAAGTCCGGCGAAGGGCGTCGACCGGCGCATGCTGTTCCGGATCGGCGACGAGAAGGCCCGTGCGACGTCCATCGTCCGCTACGCGCCAGAAAGCAGCTTCGCCCATCACCAGCATCCTGGCGGCGAAGAGTTTCTTGTGCTTGAAGGCACGTTTCAGGACGAGAGTGGCGATTTCCCTGCCGGGACATATGTCCGCAATCCTCCGGGAACAGGGCATGCGCCAAAGAGCGATGCCGGCTGCACCATCCTGGTAAAACTCTGGCAGTTCAAGGCGGCCGACCGCGAGCGCATCGTGTGTCGTCCGGGCGAAGGCAGGGCCGCCAACCTGCGGTCAGGTGTCACCTCGTCGACCGTCCTGTTCGAAGGTTCGAAAGAACGCGTCGTGCTGGAGGAATGGCAGGCGGGTGACGACGTCGAGCTTGCCAATGAAGACGGGATCGAGCTGCTTGTGATCGACGGCAGCTTTGTTGAAGGTGGCGATGCACTCGGTCGGTGGAGCTGGCTGAGGCTCCCGGCAGGACAGGCCCTGAATGCGAAGGTCGGGCCGGCAGGCGCACGGGTCTGGTACAAGGCTGCCCCCCTGATGCATCACGACGTCTGCGCGTTCGAGGCGCCCGTCCAGGAGGCACGTTCATGAATTCATGCAAGGTGGCCGTCGTCGGCGCGGGCCTGGCAGGCCTCTACACGGCTCGGGCGCTTCATGCCGCGGGCGTCGACGTTCTCCTGCTCGAGGGTCGCAGCCGCCTCGGGGGGCGGATCCTGACCGTAGATGATGGCGGTACGCCTTCTGACGACGGGTTCGATCTCGGCCCTTCGTGGTTCTGGCCCGAGATGCAGCCTGCCATGGCCGAGCTCGTCGCCGAACTGGGGCTCGATTCGTTTATCCAGCACAGCACCGGCGACGTCGTCTTCGAGCGCTTGTCTCGGGAGCGGCCGCAGCGTTTCTCTCCCGCTTACGAGAACCAGCAGTCCAGGCGGGTCTCCGGAGGAACGGGCGCGGTGGTGCGGGCGCTCGCCGCCCGTCTGCCCGACGAACGTATCCGACTGGGAACTCAGGTCACGGCGATGGCCCTCAGGCACGACGGCGTCGAACTGTCCCTGCGTCGGACGGACGGTCACACGGAAGTCCTCCTTGCAGAGCATGTGGTAGCGGCGCTTCCGCCGCGACTGCTCGGTGCCTCTGTCGCTTTCTCTCCGGCGCAGGATTCGGCGACCGCGACGCGATGGCGCAGGACACCGACCTGGATGGCCCCGCACGCGAAGTTCTTTGCGATCTATGACGACCCGTTCTGGCGAAAGGACGGGCTTTCGGGAACGGCCCAGAGCATGGTCGGCCCTATGGTCGAGATCCACGACTCGACGACGAAATCCGGCAGGGCGGCCTTCTTCGGCTTCCTCGGCGTCGGCGCCGATCAACGCAAGTCGGTCGGCGAGGTGGCGCTGAAGCAAGCCTGTATCGAGCAGCTCGCAAGGTTGTTCGGACAAGCGGCAATGAGCCCTCGTGCCACCCTTCTGAAAGACTGGGCTGCAGACCCCTTCACGGCGACGGCGGACGACCGGACCGGTGGGGATCATCCGACGCCGGTAAGCTCGCGGTGGGTCAGCGGCGAATGGGAAGGCCGCCTCGTCATGGCGGGAAGCGAGACCAGTCCTTCGGAACCCGGATACCTGGCGGGCGCAGTCGTTGCGGGCAAACAGGCGGTGGCGGACATCCTCACGAGATTGGAACAGAAATGACCACAGCACAGAACGCGTCCGACGGCGCGAACTCCGGCAAGCGCAACGCGTGGATCCTGACCGTGGCCCAGGCCTTCGGTGGAGCGAACGCACCGATCGTCATCTCGCTCGGCGGCCTTGTCGGCCAGCAGCTTTCTCCGGACCCGGATCTCATCACCCTCCCCGTAAGCCTCCTCAACCTTGGTCTTGCACTTGGGACCCTTCCAGCCGCGTACGTGATGCGGCGGTTCGGTCGCCGCAGCGGCTATCTGTTCGGAACGACGATCGGCATGGTCTCCGGCCTGATCGCTGCGATGGGGATCATCCTTTCGAGCTTCGTCATCTTCTGCCTCGGGACCTGCATGGCCGGCTTCTACTCGTCCTACGTCCAGAGCTACCGCTTCGCCGCGGCCGACAATGCCTCGGGAGCTGAAGGGCAGAAGGCCATCGCTCGCGTCATGGTCGGAGGACTTGTCGCCGCCATCATCGGCCCGCAGCTCGTCATCTGGACACGCGACGCTGTGCCCGGCACGGCTTTCGCCGGAAGCTTCATTAGTCAGGGATTGCTCGCAGCATTGGCCTTTCCGGTTCTCTGGAATTTGCGCGGCTCTTCCGTGAAGAAGTCGACGGGGACTGCGGACGCCGCCGAGCGGCCACTGATGCAGATCCTCATGTCGCCCCGGTATCTGCTGGCGATCGCCACCGGCGTCGTGTCCTACGGCCTGATGACTTTCGTTATGACTGCATCGCCCGTCGCGATGGTTGGACATGGGCACTCGATCGATCAGGCTGCGCTCGGCATCCAGTGGCACATCCTCGCCATGTACGGGCCGTCCTTTGTCACAGGCCGGCTGATGGTACGGTTCGGTAAGGAGAGGATTGCCGCCATAGGGCTGCTTCTCATCGGCTCGTCAGCGGCAGTGGCGCTGTCCGGCTTCGACATTGCGCATTTCTGGGTCTCGCTCATCCTGCTTGGGGTCGGCTGGAACTTCGGTTTCATCGGAGCAACTTCGATGGTCGGCGACTGCCACACGCCTGCGGAGCGGAGCAAGGTCCAGGGCGCAAACGACTTTCTCGTCTTCGGGACGGTGGCCTGCGCGTCCTTCTTCTCCGGCTCGCTGCTTCACAGTTCCGGATGGGAGACGATCAACTGGATCGTCTTGCCTGCCTGCGCGCTCGTGCTCGTCCCGCTGGTCTGGCGGGCAGCGCGCCCGCTGTCCGCGGCCTAGGGAATGCTCAGGCGAGAGCGGCGCTGCCGCTCTCGAAGACCGTCTGGTCGCCGAGGATATTCGCCGTGAGCATCGCACCCTCCAGCGCCGAAAGCACCCGGATAGCGGTCCCGCGATCAAGGCCGCCTTCCTGAAGCTTGGCGATGCCCAGCTCGAAGAAACGTCGGACCTCGACCCTGATCTCTTCCGACAGGTCGTGCGAGGTCGCGGCGAGCGCTCCGCAAAGGCACATGCGACCGTCTCGTCTCAGAGCGGTGCGGAACACGTCCCGCCATGCTTCGACGACCTCCGAGCCGTTCGCAATCTCCGCATCCACGGCTTCGACGAAGCGGTCGGTGTATCGCCGCGCGACGGCTGCGGCGAGCTTCTCCTTGGCGGGGAAGTGGTAGTGGACGGAGGACGACTTGACGCCGACGTCGGCCGCGACGTCGCGGAAGCTGAAGCCGCTATAGCCCCCGCCCCTGATTCGTTCCTCGGCAGCGTCAAGAATAGCACTCACTGTATCGGTCATTTTCACAATCCTCTCTATCTAATGTTAGATAGGCCTTGCAATTCGAAAACGCAACGTCTATATCGGATTCATCTATCTAACGTTAGATAGACAAAAGGAGATAGACATGCGTTTCGAAGGCAAGGTAGTGGCCATCACCGGCGGCGGTTCGGGGATCGGCAAGGAAGCAGCGGCACGGTTTGTCGCCGAAGGTGCGAAGGTCGCCATCAATGGTCGCGATCTCGCGAAGCTTGAGGCAGCAGCCAAGGACATCGATCCGTCGGGCAGGAACATCGTGGTTTCCGCAGGCGACATCGCCAAGCCGGAGACCGGCGCGGCTCTCGTTGACGCGGCAGTTTCAGCTTTTGGTAAGCTGGACGTGCTCGTCAACAATGCGGGCGTCTTCAATCCGAAGCCGTTCATCGAGCTGACGGAAGCCGACTACGACTGGTACCTGGACACGATCCTGAAGGGCAAGTTCTTTACCGCGCAGGCTGCGGCTAAAGCGATGAAGGACAAGGGCGGTGTGATCGTGCAGACGGGTTCAATGTGGGCAATCCAGGCGATCGGCGCCACGCCATCGGCCGCATACTCGGCTGCGAACGCAGGCGTCCACGCCATGGTTCGCAATCTGGCGATCGAACTAGCACCGTACAACATCCGAATTAACGCCGTGGCTCCGGCCGTCGTCGAGACGCCGGTCTATAACACCTTCCTCTCCGACGACCAGGTCAAGGAAGTGCTGCCGACGTTCAACGCCTTCCATCCGCTCGGCCGCAACGGTCAGCCACGCGACGTTGCAGACGCCATCCTGTTCCTCGCCTCCGAGCAGGCCTCATGGATTACCGGCACGGTTCTTCCGGTCGACGGCGGCGTCACCGCCGGCCGCCAATAGGGAGCGGTCATGAATAATATGCAGGACTGGAACGCCTATCGCGACGCGCTGATCAGCCGGGTTGGCGACTTCGCCAAGCTGAGCCCGGACGTGCTCCGCGGCCTGAACACGATCGAAGGCAGCGGCAACAAGACGGGTCGTCTCGAGCCGAAGATGCACGAGATTATCGCCCTCGCCGTAGCCGTTACTACGCGTTGCGATGGCTGTATTGCGGTTCATGCCAAGAAGGCCATCGAGCTCGGTGCGACCGAGGGCGAGATTGCAGAGGCCTTGGGTGTCGCGGTCGCACTCAATGCCGGAGCTGCCCTGACATATTCAGCTCGAGTTTTCGATGCGATCGCAAGCGTTCCGCAGAAATGAAGAAAACACCGGGCGCGCCTTTCGGCGCGCTCGTACTTGTAAGTTAACGCCTTGATGGGAATCGAACCGTCAACCCCGCAATTTTCCTCAGCTAGTTCACGCCCCATGCATTCAACATTAGGTCCAATAACACTTGCAGAAGAATACGTCTGCCGCTACATTACTGGATATATATCCGGAGGGTTCGATGGCAAGTTCTCAGACACGTGCAATTCAAAACTATAGGAGCCGCCTAGGCGACCGCGGCCTTGCTCGTTTCGAGGTGCTCGGACGGGATAGCGACCGGAGCCTGATCAGATCATTAGCGCGCCGGTTAGCGGAAGATGGCCCGGAAGCAGCCAGCTTGCGCGCCGTCGTGAGCGAAACGCTTGCCGGAGAGCCGCCTATAAGAGGGGGTATCCTTGCAGCTCTCCGCCGATCGCCCCTTGTTGGAGCAGAACTCGAAATCTCACGTTCCCGCGAAGGAGGTCGAGAGATCGATTTGTAATGCGTTATCTGCTCGACACGAATATTCTTAGCAACATTATAAAGCCCGAACCGTCAGCGTCACTACTAATATGGATGGCGGAGCAAGCTGACGCTGACTTATTCATCGCATCGCTCACCATCGCTGAAGTACACCGAGGAATTCTGGAGAAGCCGGCGGGCAAGAAGCGTGCCGCTCTCGAAACCTGGTTTGCCGGTACTGAGGGGCCACGCGCACTCTTTGCAGGACGCATACTTTCGTTCGACGAAAAGGCCGCGCTCATCTGGGGGGAGTTAATGGCACAAGGAAAAGCGGCGGGCCGCCCAAGAAGTGCATTGGACACGATTGTCGCGGCCATTGCCCAGTCCAATGGCTGTATTGTGGTGACCGACAATGAGCGAGATTTTCAGGGGGTCGAAATCATCAATCCTCTCCGGCACACCGCAATCTAAAACGGCCAGCAGCTTTACGCTCTTGACCGGAATCGAACCGATATCCACCGCTCCGATACACTGAGATGCTGTAACTTGTATGCTCAACGTGGAAAGGTGCGTTCGCGGCATATCGGTTCCATCATCGCTTTACGGCAACACATTTCACCTCAGCGAGAAGTCCCTGGTGCGCGAGTTCAGAGACACCTATCCGGGTCCACGCATAGGTTCCCTTCGGAAACACCTCGTTTTTGACAGTCCGGAACACGTCCATGTGCTTGGACATTTCGACGTGATAGCTTGTCACTTCCACGATGTCATCAAACGTGCAGTGAGCGGCTTCCAGAACCATCCGTAAATTGTCCCACATAGCTCTGAATTGCTCTGAAGGATCGTGAATGATGTCGAGATCCTTGGTCCGCCCAACTTGGCCGACGACGTAGATTGTGTCTCCGACTTTAACCGCGGGCGCATAGCCTGCTCGGCTGACGATCTCCTGCATCTCGTCGGGTATAATGATCTCTCGATCCATAGTAGTCCTCGCAATCTTTGCTGGTTACTAGCGGCACTGATACAAGCGGCGCGAATTTTCAAGCTCCGCTGGATGAAAAAGTAAATACGGCCAGCGATGTCGGGCAGTCCTTCACTTCGCCCCGGCACGGCTCTTTCCCGGGCGCAGGTACGTTTCTCAAAATAGTTGGGTTACGTCCCCGGACGTGACCCAACTAGCAAGTTCATCGAGACAAGCGCCTTTTGCAGAATGAATGCCGCCACTACTTGGCAGCTTCCGCGGCCTCCTCGATCACCTTCGCAACTGCAGCCGCCTGCGAGATATAAATAGCGTGACTACCGTCGATCTCCGTCACAGTTGAACCGGAGCGCTTGTACATCCAGCGCTCAAGGCCCGGATTGATCGTCATGTCATCCTTCGCAACAATCCCGTAGCTTGGCTTGTCGTGCCAAGCGGCAATAGACACCGGCGCACTGGTGGCCGCGACGGCGACAGGCATCTGAGACCGGGCCATAAACTCGCCCTGCTCTTTGGGTAGATCCGCCCCGAAATCAGCTGCGAACTTTGCCGGGTCGATAAGCAGGAAGCCATCCTTTGTCGGCTTGATATCGTTGGTGGGTGACGGCATCGATTGGAGCAGTTGTGCGGTGCTTTCGCCCTTGTCTGGCTGCAGTGCCGCAACATAGACTAGTGCCTTGACCTTGGGATCATCACCTGCTGCCGTGATGATCGTGCCCCCATAGCTGTGGCCGACGAGAACGACGTCCCCGTCCTGCTGATCAAGCACGCTCTTCGTGGCTGCAACGTCCTGATCCAGGCTTGTCAGTGGCTGCTGGACGATGCTGACATGAAAGCCGTCGCGGGTCAGGATGTCATAAACGCCGCGCCAACCCGAACCATCCACGAGCGCGCCATGGACAAGCACGATGTTGCGCGCGTCCGCTAAGGCTGGGGCTGTTAGGGCAGCGGAAGACAGAAGCGCGGCAATGAGGCCAGCGGCCGCTTTACTGAAGTTCGACATGGTCGGTTGTTCCTTGAGTTTTGTGCGTGAAATAACTGAGGCTTTGAAATCGCCTGAAGGATATGTCTCTCCCCCTATCCGAAGGAGAGACGAACGTGATCGCTTGCGCTTACTGCTTGACGACAATTGGAGCCTTAATCGGCACGCGTTCATAGAGGTCGATAATGTCCTGGTTGAGCAGGCGCACATATCCGGAAGAAACTGCCTTGCCAATCGAGCGCCATTGCGGATTGCCGTGCAGACGATAGAGTGTGTCGTGGCCACCGGAGAAGATGTACAGCGCTCGCGCACCCAGCAAATTTTTCAGGCCCGGCTCCATGCCGCCATTTTCGATCGAATATTTGGCCAATTCCGGCTGGCGGGCGACCATCTCGTTCGGCGGCTTCCAACGCGGCCATTTCTGACGCCACTGAATGATGCCGTTGCCCTGCCAGGCAAAGCCATCGCGCCCGATCCCGACACCATAGCGCATCGCGGTCCCGCCCGGCTGGACGAGACAGAGGAAGCGGGAGGGGGTGTCGACGACGATCGTGCCGGGCGCCTCGCCAGTCGGGTCGAGGACCTGCTGGAGATAGTAGCGCGGATCGATCTGCTTGTAGGGAACCGCCGGGATTAGAAAGCCGCCATCCTCGGTAGGACCGTACATGACAGCCAGTTCGGCATCTGTCGGCGCAGGAGCGATGTGGACAGAGCCGATCGGTTCCTGGAGAGGCGTCGACTGTCGCCCCACCATCCGGCCCGTGCCGGGGGTGGAGACGCACCCTGCCAGGGCCGAGACCGCAGCCATCGCCGAAAGCGACAGGAGGCTGTGGCAGGATGACGAGGTATCAAAGCTCACCCTCATTCCTCATCCTGCCATCTGCGCAGATCCGTCTGGTCATGATAGGCCATGCGATCAGGCGTGGTGATAAACTCAATCATCGTGCCCCACGGCGCTCGGCAATAGCAGACCCTGTTTCCAGGACCTTTTTCGGTTGCGTAGGGAATAGCTCGTGGTGCCGTAAGGGCTGTTCCGCCAGCCTTCTCAAAGCGCTGTACCGATGCGTCGATGTCGTCGGTATAGACACCAAAATGCGTGATGCCGAAGTCGCTCGGTGTAACCGGTTGCGCTTGTTTGGGGCCGTGCATTTCAAAGAGCTCGATGTCAGGCCCGGTTCCGATCTTGACCATCGCCTGCGCACGCACAACCGTTCCCGGGTAAGCACCAGTGGCCCGCTCGAACTCGGGTCCTTGCCTGGCCGGATCCTGCGGCCCGAACGATTGGTAGATCACCTGGCCGCCAAAGGCTTCCACCAGGAACGATTTTGCCGCTTCGATGTCAGGCACCGTGATGCCGATGTGATTGACGCCGCGAATGACAGGTGCGGTCATGACAATTTTCCTTTCTTGTTAAATCGATGAACGCGATCGAGCTCAATTTGCCCGCATCGCAGAGTTCACTTGGCCTTGAGGAAATCGATGAGAGCAGCGGCCACTTCATCCGGGCGCTCGTCCGCCACATAGTGACTGCAGCGGGCAATCGAGCCGCCCGTTACATCTGTGGCGAACTCCTTGAGCATCGCGACCATATGAGCACCGAAACGCTGCTCGCCGCCGAGACCTAAAACCGGAATCTGGAGCCGTTGCTTTTTGTATTCAAGCGCGGCCGCATGGTCGGCGGTCAGTGTGCGGTACCATTCCATGCCACCGCGCGTGCGACCAGGAAGTGCCATTGCTTTCGCATAAATGTCGATATCTTCAGGATCAAACGTGCTGTGATCGTAAAATCGCTCCGCCATGAAGGCCGAAACATAGTCATGTTCGCGGCCATAAATCAGGCGTTCCGGCAGATCCCGATTAGCATGGAACGCGAAGTGCCAGATCTTCGCCGTTGTCGCCTCCCACTGGCTCCAGCCAGGAAGCGGAACATCGAGGACGGCAAGGTGAGTAACCGCATCTCGATAGATAGCGGCCTGCGGAAGCGCCACCATTCCGCCGATGTCATGGCCGCATACGGCATAGCGTTGATGCCCAAGGGCAATCATGACCTCGTGCGCGTCGCGCGCCATCGTCGTCTTGTCGTAGCCGTCAAGCGGGCATTCGGAAAAGCCTGCGCCGCGTAGATCAATCGCCACCACGCTGAACTGCTCCGCCAGCAGCGGCATCACATGGTGCCATTCCCACCATGTTTCCGGCCAACCGTGAAGCAGAAGGATCGGGGGGCCGGAACCGCCTGTGACGGCATTGATCTTGATGCCGTTCACCGGCACCAATTGCTGGGTAAACCCTTTTAATGTTGGGATCATGATGACTTTCCAATCGATGTGACGTTCAAGCAGAGCTAGCGAACAGATCAGGGCTGATCGAAATCGGTGGCGATCGAGATGTCGCGCCAGGTGTCGATATCGCGGCGAAACGAAGCCAGCTTTCGCTCAGCGATCGCATGCGCAGCGGGACCGAGCGGCAGATGAAGCGGGGCATCATCCGCATCGACTGCCTGCAGCATCACCGCGATCGCCTTATCGGGATCGCCCGCCTGATTGCCGTCGTTGGTTTCGCGATAGTGCCTGCGCGAACTCGCGGCGTATTCGGGCATCTCCTTGGCCGCCATCGTGATCGAACGTCCAAGGAAGTCGGTCCGAAATGGCCCAGGCTCGACGATCAGCACGCGGATGCCGAACGGCTTCAGCTCGCCGGAGAGTGCTTCGGAGACCCCTTCAACCGCGAACTTGGCTGCATTGTAATATGCTGCGCCGCCACTGCCCGCGATCCCTGCGCCAGAAGACATATTGACGATCACTCCGCCCGAACGTCGCAGTGCAGGCAAGGCTGCTCTGGTGGTTTCGATAAGACCGAAAACGTTCACCTCGAACATCGGTCGATATTCTTCGGGCGTGCCCTCCTCGAGCGCGCCAAACAGTCCGTAGCCGGCATTGTTCACCAGCACGTCAAAACCACCAAATGCTTCGACGGCCTTCGTGACCGCGGCATTGGCCGCCGTCGCATCTGTCACGTCGAGCGGCAAGGTGATCATACGGCCATCGAATGGCCGAGCCATTTCTTCGATCGAGTTGACGTTGCGGGCCGTCGCGACAACCTGATCGCCCCGCTGTGCTGCAGCGATCGCGAGCCGTTGTCCGAAGCCGCTCGAGCAGCCTGTGATGAACCAAGTTCTCATGACGTTTCTCCGCTTGTTTTCGAAATATGAGTTGAATTTAGATGTTTATATTTGTACTTGAAGTGACAGTTTCGTATTTTCAATGTTCATTTTTGTAAGGGATTGGTCGTGGAATGGAGTGACGTAAAAATCTTCCTTGCGATCGCGCGATCCGGCACGCTCGGCGGCGCTGCGCGTGCTCTTCATACAAGCCATCCGACCGTCGGCAGACGACTGCGTGCCCTTGAGGAGGCGATCGGCCACACGCTCTTCCAACGGACCGCGGACGGTCTCGTACTCACCGAGGAAGGCCATGGGATCATCGCTCTGGCAGAGCAGATGGAAGAAGGCGCGCTGGCCATGGAGCGCCGGCTCGCCGGGCAGGAGCAGAACCTCAAAGGCAATCTGCGCATCTCGTCAGCGGACTGGTTCGGGGCCTATGTCCTGCCTCCCATCCTGGCAGATTTCTCCAAAGCCTACCCCAATGTAGACGTCGAAATCCTGACCGGTACTCGCCTGTTCAACCTCGCACAGAGGGAGGCCGACGTCGCCTTTCGCATCGTTCCGTTCGACACTGCCGATATCATTCAGCGGCGGCTCTTCCGGCTTGGATACGGCGTCTACATCGCCGAGCAGTCGCCTGATCCGAAATATGGCGACGGGACTGGCTTCCGGCTGATCACCCACGATACGTCGACCGGACAGTTCCCCGATATCGCCTGGCTCATCGAGAGCTTCCCAAACGCGAGACCCGTCCTGCGATCGAACAACCGCAATGTTCAGGGACGCATGTGTCGGCAGGGCGTTGGGATCGCCGTCCTGCCCCTCGTAGTGGGCAATCATATACCGGGTATCCGCAGACTGGACCTCCCGAAGCCCCCGCCGGCGCGAGACATCTGGATGGGATATCACCGGGACCTGCGACGACTTCAGCGTCTTCGGGCGTTTATCTCGACCGTCTCGGACCACCTCACGAATGCCTCTGCATGGTAAGCCGCCTTAAGAAGATCGATTTCCTCCGCCAATCGACGGCCACGGTCGGACAAGCGCGACACACAATTACTTCCCGGCCGCAATCTCGTTGTGCCGCTCCACCACGGCGCCTACGATCATTGTCATCAGAGCTCCCACAAAGTGCCGACTGAGGCCAACCTCATTGGCGATGCTCATCAGTCGATCCAATTGGCGTCGCTCTCGCTCAGTATCGCTCGCCGGCATTGACTGTTCGGCTTTCAAGTGGCCGACTTGCTCGGTACAGCGAAAGCGTTCAGCCAAGATATAGAGGAGAGATGCATCCAGATTGTCGATGGTCCTCCGATAGCAAGCAAGTTCCCCTGCCGCATCATCTGTCGTCATTTGAGTATCTTCCAAGCGGTTTGATTAGCCCGACGTAGCGCTTATGCGATGGGACGCAAACTGCGACGCGACAGCGCGATCGTGAGCCAAATTGCCGAAACCAGGAAGTAGAATGCACCGACGCCAGCGTAACCCGCAACCGTGGAGATAGAAGGCTCCTGCGGCATTTGCGCCTGGAAGATGAAGAGCGCGCCGGCTACAGCGGATTGGCCGCCGCTCAAAACCATCGCCCACTGACCTCCACTCGTTCTCCAACGCCGCACGGCAGTTCCAAGCTGCAACAGCCCTGAAAAGATCGCCCATAGACCGAAGGCGCCGAGAACCCAGTTCATGTTCATTGTCAACGCCAGAACCACGGCTATCGTCATAACCGAGCTCGCGGCGACGTTGATCGCTTGGCTCCGGTTGGCGGCAAGACCACCGTTCCTCGCGGCATCGATAACGTTGGCGACTGCATCCCAAGCGGGGTAAATGATCAGCAGTGCGGCAGCCACCGCAAAGGAATGTTGTCCGGCCGTCAACGCAGTCGCGACCCACAGCGATGAGAAGGCCGCTCTGGTAAAGTAATACTGCTTGAGCCACTGGTCGTTGCCGCGCGCGGCACGGGAGGTCTGGTTGTTCGACATCGTTTTCTTTCACTTTCTGAACTGGTTGTTTAATGGTTCGCGCAAGCGTCGTCAGATGAAGGCTAAATGCTTGCCCAAGAGGGTGTTCTCCTCCCATTCAGTACGGCGGATCCGATCGCTTTGCCGGAGAGTTTCCCGGCTGACATTTCGGGACTATCGAGGTCCTGGCCGTCGCGAGAAGAAACCGTCGTCCCGCCGCCGTGGGCAACGCTTGATGCCCATGCCTTTCCGAAGGCTCATGGATTGTTTTCCTGTGGTTCACCATTTCGATTACCTCAGATGCCGGCGTACCACTCGTAGCCACGGTCTTCCCAATAGCCGCCGTTCCCACCCCACAGCCCGGCGAAGCTGTCGACCAGTTCGATGCGCATGATGTATTTTGCCTGTTTGTAGCCAAGTTGTCGCTCGACCCTGAGGCGCAAGGGCGCGCCGTGGCCGACGCTGAGATCCTGGCCGTTCATCTGGTAGGCGAGGATGGTTTGAGGATGGGCCGCATCGATGAGATCAATGCTCTCATAGTAACGACCGCTTCCGTCGAGCGTCTTTTCGAGTTCGTCGGCACAATGCAATACGACGTAGCGCGCCGTTGGCTTGACCCCGGTGAGGCGCAACAGGTGGGAGAGCGGGACGCCTTTCCATTTACCGATCGCACTCCAGCCTTCGACGCAGTCATGGCGGGTAATCTGGGTGCGGAAAGGAAGCGCCTTCAGACCAGCGAGTGAAAACGTCTGAGGTCGATCAACAAGACCGTCGATCTTCAGTCGCCAGTTTGCGAACTTGCCTTCCAGCAGCTCCGCATATTCATCGCTGTCGGGAGCACTCGTTCCATTGACACGGAAGGAGGGGGAAATGTCCTTTTCGTCAAACTCGCGCGCCAGTGAATCGCGCCCCTGAAGCAGTCTTTGGGCTTTTATGGTCAGATGCTCAGCTGAGCGAAGGACTTTTGCGACGTCTGCGTTCTGGTCCAAGAGGTCGCAACCCGAGAGAGTAAGGGCGCTGGCCCCGAGCGTGCCGCCGATGAGAAAGCGGCGTCGGGTGAAAAGCTTGCTCATGATTTCGGGCCTTTCTCCTGGATCGCATAGCGTCCGGTGATCATCGAGCGGATGTTGTTCCAGGTCCCGGACAGGACTACCATTGCCACATGCACGATGACGAACAGCACCAGAGCCGATGCGGTGATAAAATGAATGGTGCGCGCAGATTGACGTCCGCCAAAAATCTCGACCAAGGCGGGGAGAGCGGCATCGACACCGGGCGACATGGTCAGGCCTGTGAGAACCATCAGAGGCAGGAGGACGACAATAACGGCCAGATAGGTGAGCTTTTGAAGCGCATTATAATGCCTGGCCTCCTCCCCTTCGGGAAAGCGGAGACGGGCGTGGTCCAGAACCTCGCGGCCGAGATGGCGGGGCGAGAGTTCATCCGCCGTCGGCGCCAAATCTCGCCTAAAATGTCCGCTGAGCAGGCTGAAGCTCAGATAGAGAATGCCGTTGATCACAAATAGCCAGGCAAAGAAGAAATGCCAGCGACGTCCGGCCGCGAGATCCTGGAACGAGGGGATTGTTGCCCAGGCCGGAAAAGCGCGCTCAGTCGGCTCCCCATCAACATTGGAAACACCGAGGACGCCGGTTGTAGGGATTTGTAGCCCTGCGACACGCAAGAAGCCGCTTGGCGTGCCTGCATCATCGTCGGAGCCGATTGTCAGGACGGCGGGGTCGCCGTTCGCGCCGTAATGACCCCAATAAAGCTCCGGGTGGGCGTTGAAGATCTGCAGCCCGCTCAAAAGAAGGAAACTCAGGCAAAGCATGTTCAGCGAGTGCGTGACACGGGTCACAACCGAGTGCCGGCGGATGAAGATCGTCCGAGGATATTGAACATTGTCATTGGAAGCGTTTGCACTCATCTCAACGTCTTTCATCTGTGGCATTTTACGGCTGAAGATCAAGCAGCGTCGATCTGTAGTCGCTGGCCGAAGCAGTAAGGCGGCTGCTCCGGCCAGTGACGGCGTGGTCTTCACATGGGTGGAACCACGCCATTCTTGCCGACGACTACCTGGTGGGCGATCGGGCCTGTTGCAGCCTTTTCGGCGGTGATAAAGACAACGGCGCCGGGAACGAGATCATCCTTGGTGGCTCCAGCGATGGTCACGACAGGTGTCCCATCCGGAATGGCGATCTTCTTTTCCTTCCCATGATAGGTGGCCGTGACGGTCCGGCCATCAACGTCCTTGACGGCATCCGCGACCGTCGCATTGGTCATGCTGCTGTCGGGCTTCAGATCCCAGCCGTAGCTGCCTTCGCCAAGGCCTTTCATAGCCGGCGGGAAAATGAGGACCTCAAGCGCTCCATCGCCGCCATCGGCCTTTGGCAGGGATGCAATACCGACGAAATCGCCTGGCTTGATGTCTGTGACCTTTGCGTCCGCGACCCCTGCCAACTTCCAGTCGTCGGCAAGCGCTACATCAATGGTCTCACCCTCGCGCGTCTTCACTTTGAGCGTTGAACCCTGGTAGTCGACGATGCTGCCGCGGACATGGATTGGCGCGGCTTTCTTATCTTCGGCAAACGCGGGCGTCGAAAGGATTGTTACAGACAGGATGCTGGCCAGCCCGAGGGCCAGAGCTGAGAAAACATTTTTCACTTTGATCTTCCTACTAGTTGGTAGTTTTGAGGGACGCGGTTCACCCGGGTAGCCTTAGCCACACAGGATTAGTGAGAGACAGTCGGCGTAATGCGGTTGAGAGCAGGTGCAAGTATTGTCGAAAAGACCTCCGGTTTCCCGTAGGCTCTCGCCGAGAGCATCGCCCCATATACTGTCGCCAGAAATGATTCGGCTTCGACATGCGGTTCGCTCGTGAGACTGAGCGTCCCGCTTTTGTAGCCACGTTCCATGACCGCCGTCAGCCACGAGGAGATAAAGCGAAAGAATGCCGTCACCTCTGTTGCGACTTCCGGCGGAAGAGATGGCAATTCGCTGGCGAGCAAAGCACACACACAATAGGGCCTACTCGCATCCTCGATGCATTTGGCCCAGTGGTTCGCATAGATCTTGAGGATGTCCATTGCGTCTGGAACATTCTGTTCAAGGGTGACAACGCTCGCCTGACCGTCTTCCCGGTAACGCTTGACCAGCTCACGCACCAGATCGACCTTGCTGGGAAAGTGATGGTGGATGCTAGCCTTACGTATGCCGACCACTTCCGAGATATCTGCATAGCTGAACCCATTGTAACCTCCACTCATGATTAAGTTGCGCGCAGAGGCCAGGATTTCGTCAGAAGTATTCGAAAGATTGCTCATGACCTCTGTCTACCTTCTAGTAGGCAGGAGGTCAAGAGCAATCCGTCCTTTTTGTTTAGCCGTCCGTAGAAACTGTAAGAGCCTTCCAGGCGTCGAGTTCTTGTTGCAAGCGCTCGATCCGCGCTATCACGTGCTTGAGCGCATCGCTGCCGAGGAGGAGCTGCGGCGGGGGATTGGCGGAGGCGATGAGAGTAAGCACAGCGGTCGCCAGTTTTTGGGGATCGCCGAGCTGCTTGCCACTCACGGCCTGACGCGCCTTGCGGATCGGATCAAAAAGGCTATCGTAATCCGCAATCGACCTCTCTGTGCGGACCATCGAACGCCCCGCCCAATCTGTCCGAAATGAGCCGGGGCAAAGCGTTGTCACGTGAACTCCAAACGGCGCCATTTCCGACCGCATGACCTCGGAAATGCCTTGGAGCGCGAACTTGCTGCCGCAGTAATAGGCGATGCCGGGCATAGTGATCATGCCGCCCATCGACGTAACGTTCACGATAAAGCCACGGCGGCGCTCACGGAACCTTGGGAGAAAAGCCTTGGCGACCGCAACGGCACCAAACACGTTCACGTCGAACTGGCGGCGCATCTCCTCAATCGGCGATTCCTCAAGCACACCCTCGTGTCCGTATCCTGCATTGTTGATTAGGACGTCGACTGGACCGTGTTCTTCCTCGACTTGTCGGACGACGTCCGGGATTCGGTCGAATTCGGTGACGTCGCAAAGAACCGGATGTAGTGTCGGAAGAGTGTCCGCCAAGGCTTTGCGCGAGGCCTCAGAGCGGATGGTGCCGATAACCTTGTGACCGGCGTCAATAGCGGCAGTGGCGATCGCCAACCCGAAACCCGAACTTACACCCGTTATAAAAAACGTTTTTCTCGACATTTTCGAAACTCCTTGATTTATGCATGCTGACAGATAATCTGGTGGTTCTCTCAATTCGATTGCGAATCCTCTCGTTATTTTGCCAAATCCTATGATTTATGAAGAACCGTCCGTTGGCCATGACCGGCTTGTCGCCCTGGCCGGGCAACTTGCTCCCCGTCTCGGCTACAATCAGACGGCAATCAGTGGTGTGCGTATCCTGCGCACTGAAGCAGTCCTGAACGACGTTCCGGTTCTCTATAAGCCGGGGGCAGTCTTCGTATTACAGGGAAGCAAGCACGGCATCTTGGATGGGGAAGCCTACCTTTACGATGAGGATCACTATCTTGTCGTTTCGGTACCCGTTTCCTTCAGGATGACCTCCACAGCCAGTCCGCAGAGGCCGTTGCTGGCGATCTATTTCGAGTTCGACATGCAGGTGGCGGTAGAAATCGCCATGCAGGTCGAACAACATGCAGGTTCTCCGAGCGCCACACCGAAAGGACTATTCTCCAGCAGGATCGACCGCAGCATCAAGGACGTGCTGCTACGCCTGGTCGAGGCACTCCAAAGCCCGGCCGAGGTCGCTGTGATCGGAAGCTCCATCCTGCGCGAATTGCACTACCGCGTCATGGTCGGCCCGCAAGGCGGCGCGATGATCGCGGCCCTTCAGCGAAAGGGGGCGTCCGGAAAACTGGTCGAAAGCGTAGCGTGGCTTCGCGAGAACTACGGTTCTGACATCACTGTCGCGGATCTTGCCAAAAGCGTGGGCATGAGCGTCCCTTCGTACCACGTTCACTTCAAAAACCTGACCGGCTCAAGTCCGATGCAATACGTGAAGGCGATGCGACTCCACGAGGCGAGACTCATGATTGCGCGCCAGAGCGGGACCATTGCTGCCGTGGCTGCATCGGTCGGTTATGTCAGTCCCGCTCAATTCAGCCGCGATTTCAGACGGCATTTTGGGCGTACGGCATCGGAAGAGGTGAAATGGGTCCAACAGCACCTTGGAGAACAGGTTTAACCCTATTCGCCAAGACCTGAACCCAGAGCGCCTCGTACGACATATCCGCCGAGCCACAACCGGCAGCACATCAATCCAGCGCCGCCCTAAGAGCCGCTTCACAGTGAATGAGAGTCGTATCGAAGACAGGGACGGCGACATTATCCTGGTTCAACAGCATGCCCACCTCCGTGCAACCAAGGATCAGACAATCGCAGCCCCGATTGATCAGTCGCTGCGCGATCAATTCGTACGTCAAACGGCTTTCCTTGGTTACGACATCGCGGCACAGCTCGTCGTAGATGATGCGATGGGTCTCCGCTCGATCTCCGGCTTCAGGAATTGTCGGAAACAGTGCCCGGGCAGTCAGGCGATCGGTATAGAAGTTTTGCTCCATCGTGAAGGCGGTCGCCATCAGGCCCGGCTTGCGAAAGCCGCCGTCGAGGATTGCCGTCGCCGTGGCGTCCGCGATGTGTACGAACGGGATCGACAGCCCGGCCAGGATCCTGTCCGCCACCTTGTGCATGGTGTTCGTCGCCATGATGAGGAGCTCGGCGCCTCCACGCTCTAAAGCAATGGCTTTCTCATTCAGGATATCTGCCGCCGCGTCCCAATTGGAAGACACCTGCAACCTTTCGATTTCATCAAAGTCGACGGATCGTATCAGAAGCTCAGGAGAATGAAGTCCTCCCAGGGTCTCGCGGGTGAGTCTGCAGAGTTCACGATAATAAATCTGCGTCGAGGCGGCGGACATTCCACCAAGTATGCCGATGGTCTTCAAATGCTCTCTCCGGTTCCATCTGTTTCAGGTTCGCCCAAAATCATGCATGCAGGACAGAGGCGCGAAATCTCAAGGCTCGCGGTTCCAACGCCTGTATATTCCATGATTCTCCGCCTTTTTCGGTGCGGCTGAATAGATTGCGGTGCACGAGGCGTATGGTCCGCCGCCTCGTGCCGATGCTCAAGCGCTTATGCCGCCATCGACTAGGATGCCCGAGCCGGTGATATAGGCTGCACCGGGACCAGCGAGGAAAGCGACGGCCTCCGCCACTTCCTTGGTTCTGCCATACCGGGCGATCGACAGTTTTGGCAGGATGGCAGGCGCGAGAGCTCCGTCGGCAGGGTTCATCTCAGTGTCGATCGGCCCCGGTCGGACCAGATTGACGGTAATCTCCCTTGGACCCAGTTCACGCGCCAGGCCGCGCGTGAAGCTTTCCAGCGCTGATTTGGTCGCCGCATAAACCGCGATTCCTGCAAATGGAACCGCCAGACCCGCGTTGCTTCCGGTGCTGATGATACGGCCGCCATTCGGGATGTGTTTCAGCGCTGCCTGGGTGATCAGAAACACGCCGCGAACATTGACGTTTAGTTGCAGATCAATTTCCTCCAGTGGCTGTACCGCGAAATCTCCTGCGAAAAGGACGCCGGCATTGTTAACCAGAATATCGAGGCCGCCGAGTTCAGTCACGGTACGCTCGACGGTAGCCGTCGCGGCGGCTGTGCTTGCTGCATCGGCCTGAATGGCCACAGCTTTACGGCCCATAGTTCTGATCTCGGCGGCGAGAGCTTCGGCTTTTTCGGCCGATTTCTCATAGGTTATCGCAACGTCGGCACCATCTTTGGCCAGCTTCAGCGCGATAGCCGCGCCGATCCCGCGTGCTGCACCGGTAACAAGCGCGCGCTTACCCGAAAGAGGAAGATCATGGATGTTGTTCATGGCGGTTTTTCTCCGAAATAGTTTTGTTTTGAGCTGTAGAGAATGGTCCTCTTGTGGGGACCGACGTGGAGGCGGGAATGATCAAGCCGTCAATGCAGGGTTGGTCATTGATCCCGTCAATGCGCGTGCTCATCGACGCACCGCGTTGTTCGACGGAGGCCGGCGGAAAGCCATCCTGCGACGAGAAGACAGAGTGCGATTGCGATTGCTGCCACGCTATATGCCCGGCCGACGGATCCGGCATCGGTTGCAGACCCCAAAATCAAGAAGAACAGCCCACCAATGATTGCCACCGCGAATGCGCCGCCAATCTGAAGTGTGGAGTTGACGAGGCCGGAGGCCAGTCCAGATTGCGGTCTGGCGACGCGCTGCACTACGCTCTTCAGAAGGTTTGGAAGCGCGATCCCCTGCCCCGCCCCAATGAGAAAGAGCGCTAGAGAGAGGAACTGGGCATGATCACTTGAGATCAGGGCGGCCGTTGCAAACAGGCCGCCGGCTTGCAGCCCCATGCCAACGGCAGCGGAATATCTTCCAAAGAAGCGGAGGACGCGCTCGCTTGCAAAAGGGCCAAGGACAAAACCGGCTGCGGCAGGCAGGATGGCCAGCCCGGCTTCAAATGGCGTGCGGCCAAGGCCGCTCTGTTGATAAACCGAGAATACGAGCCAGAATGCCGCCAGAGAGTAGAAGAAGAAGGCAGCTGTCAAACCGCGCTTCAACCCCGAGACGTTCAGCAGGCTTGGTTCAAGGATAGGATTTCCGCCGGCTGTCTCGACGTTTCGCTCATGCCGCCAGAACAAGGCGAAAAGCACTGGTGAAGCACAGAGCATCAGAAGCAACCAGATTGGCCACCCCCGCTCCCGGCCCTCGATAAGCGGCGCGATCAGGGCAAAAAGCGCGAGCGCTATCAGCAAAGCTCCGCCCAAATCAAGATTGGTTGGGTGTTCCGAGCGGGTTTCGCGCAACATGAAGGTGGCCAGCGGCGCAGCGATCGCAATCACCGGGAGGTTGATCAGGAAAATGGCCCTCCATCCGAGGCCGAAGATATTCAGTGCGATTAGCGCTCCACCGAGAAACAGGCCAGCCATCGATGCAACACCAAATGTCAGGGCGTAAAAGCTGAGTGCCTTTGATTTCTCGTGGTCTGGAAAAATTGCATTGATCGACGCCAGCGCCTGCGGTGCCATGATGGCCGCGGCAAGCCCCTGAAGGATACGACCGGCGATCAACGCGGCTGGAGACCAGGAGAACCCGCACAAAGCAGATGCGGCTGCAAACCCGACCATGCCAGCCAGAAAGACATTCCGTCGACCATACAGATCTCCAAGCCTGCCCCCAGTGATCAGCATCACAGCATAGGTGGTGGCGTAACCGGAGATAATCAGCTGCATCGTTGATGCAGAGGCCATGAAATCCTCCCGGATCGAGGGCAGTGCCACATTGACAATGAAGAAGTCGAGCGGTGGCAAAAAGGCGCCGGTCAAAAGGATGACCAGTGCCATCCATCGACGTGGATCAAGTTTGTCATCGGGATTGCTGATGTCTTTCATAAGTGTCTCCACATCGACCAAAAAATCATCGATAGTTTGCTATGTTAAGAATTTGGAACTATTTGGTTCCAAATTTGGGTCACTCAAGCGCCCTCAGCGCCAAATCGACCATGGCCCTGGTTTCAGCGCGATCCGCTCCTGCCTTGGCCATAACCCGCATGCCCTGGATCTGACACACGAGCAACCTGGCGAGCGTTCGTTCATCCAGCCTTGGATCGATTTCGCCCAAGGCCTGGGCCCTTATGATCGCCGCCGCATAGAGATCCTGCAACCGTCTGAACAGCCGGGAAATACGTGGTGCGACCTCTTTATCCTCCGGAAGCATTTCGACAGCTGCAAAGACGACAAAGCACCCACGCAGACCTTCCGTCCCCGATGCTTGATCCACTTGTTGAGAAAAAGCGTCTCGAATTGCGGCTTTGGGCGACGGATTGGAATGCAGCGTTTCACCGACCGAGCGAACGGCGTCCTCGATGTAAGCGTCGAGGGCACGCAGATAAACACCTCGCTTGTCGACGAAAGCCTTATAAAAGCTGCCTCTGGAAAGCTCCATACCCTCAAGCAGGTCGGGAAGTGATGCATCGTGATATCCACGATCCCAGAATACCTGCATTGCTTTTCGAACTGCTTCATCGAGTTCAAATTCTCGAGGGCGACCAACGGACGCGGATATTTGAGTGCGCTTGACCATGGTGTTAATATGGAACCATTCAGTCCATAATACAAGCGATATTTTCGGAATAATGTGCCAAGCGTTCGGCACCCAAGTTAGTCAGCGACGCCGATCATTAGCCGCGGCGGCGTAATGCGCATCTACTGCGGCTTTCATCATCATCCAGCTTGGAAAATCCTCTGGGGACGGCATTTCGAACCGCGCATTGACAGGGCTGCCGTCCTCGTCGACCAAGCGCGACAGTGCCGCTTGTGCTTCGGCACTGATGGACTGCGGGGCTTGAATTATTCGTGAAGGGATGGCTGCACTGCGTGAGGAATTGCTCATTTCTGGCTCTGTCATGAACGAAGCGGCGACGATTTTTCTCTGCCCCGGGGACCGGATTGGCCCATCGACTTTAGACGGTCTGTCCGAGACATGAGATCGCTTCAGATTGGCGCCTGGGTCCACAGCCCGATGGCTGTCTGTATCCCGTTGCTTTCAAGGCAGAATAGCGTCTTCCCACACTGACCTTGCTACCACCTCAACAGTTTGGGCCCGATTAACGCTCCCAGTGCGGTTACACATGCAATGGCGATCGAATACCATACCGCCACAAAGGCAGCGCCATCGTTGAGGCAGGCGATGGTATAGGCGAGACCACCAACGGAACCTGCAAGGAAACCTGCAATAGCGCCTGCCTGGCTGAGCCGCGTGGGCGTTCCGGCCCGCATCGCAGAAAGAATAGCGGCGAGCGCCGGGATGGAAGCCATGATGATAGTACCCGCACAATTTAGCACCGAGTAGGTGTGAACCCCAAGCAAGGGAAAGCCGCTCCGATCAAACAGAGCTCCGATAAGCAGGAAGGCCAGTGCCGGAGCAAGAAAGATAACCGTGCGAGGCACCTGGCCCGGCTGGACCACAGTCCAAACAAGCTGAAACCCGCCGACAGCTACAAGAACCATGCCGATGACCTTGAACAGGAACGTCCATGTCGGGAGTATCTGCATGAGGTCGGAGCGAGGTCCGGCGATCATCACAACGACGCCAGTCGCTGCCAGGATCGAAAAGGCCAGCGCGACAGGAAGGACAATCGAGAAACGGAACGAGAGTGACGAACGTCTACCAGCTTGTGATGCAAGCCCTCGAATAAGATCGTCCGTTGGCTGTCGATTGTCATTCATGCCCGGGGCCTCTTCTCTGTCTTGCCGCCATCAGTTTCTTCAACGAGCGATGGAAGGCGACGCGCACCGCTCCCTCGGTGGAACCGGTACGCGCCGCGGCCTCTTTGGTAGAGGCACCCTCGAGCCCGATGGCTCGGACAGCAGCCTGTTCGCCAGGGGGCAAGGCGGAAATTAGTTTTTCGACATCTGCCGGATTGCGTTCAGGATCGAACACCTCGAATGAGAACAAGCCGGCCCACTGCTCCTCAGTCAAATCGACGCGTGTGCGTGCGTCCCGGCCCAAGCGCCGGCTGGCATCAATGATCTTGTAGCGCGTAATTGCGTTTAGCCAGGGAAGCAGAGACCGCTGCGTATCCCATTGGTGGCGACGGGAATGCACTGCTATGAGCACTTCCTGTACGACATCCTCTGCCTCGTAGAGACTGAAACCCATATATCGCAGATGCGCCTCGACGATCCGCCGCACCGAACCGGCGAAAGCCCTGAGAAACGCCTCGTATGCAGCGCTATCTCCAGTGCGTTCCGCGCGCATCGCTTTCGCCCATCTGTCTTCCCGTGTGTCCATGCACCTACGCTTTCGCTTGGACGAAACCCATTGTTACGTCCTATCGCGAAATTATTCGAATTTACGCGCCGATCACATAGGCGTGACGATGTAAGATCGGGGAATTCCCAACGAAAGACTCCTCCGAAGCATGTGCTTTACAATGAAGGGAAGTTCGGAATGATCATGAACAGGCGCACATTTTCAACTGCTATGCTAGCCGGCGCGGCAGCATCAATGCTTTCAACCAAAGGCATGGCCGCGTCGGCAACCGGCCGCCCAGAAAAGGCCCGTAACGTTGTCTTCGTCCATGGGCTATTCGCAGATGGTTCCTGCTGGAGCGAAGTGATATCGAGGCTGCAGCCAACGGGCTTGAACATCACATCCGTGCAGAACCCTCTGACCACTCTCTCGGAATCGGTTGCTGCTGCGGAGCGAGTATTGGCGCGGCAGGATGGGCCAACAGTATTGGTCGGGCACTCATTTGGGGGAATGATTGTAACTCAGGCAGGAATGCATCCTAATGTGTCGGCGCTCGTGTACGTCGCCGCCCGTGCACCCGACGCAAACGAGGATTTCGGCGCTTTAGCGAAAACCTTCCCTACTCCCCCCGCTTCTGCCGGAATTGTTTTCGACGGTGAGGAGGGAAGACTTAGCGAGAAGGCGTTCCTCGAGGACTTCGCCGGTGACATTCCCACGGCCCGCGCGAAGGTGCTGTATGCAACGCAGTATCCTTTCCAGAAGACGCTTCTCTCGGGCAAGGTCACCGAAGCGGCATGGCGCCATAAGCCCAGCTATTACGCGGTGTCTAGCGAGGACCGGACGATCAATCCAGATCTGGAGCGGTTTCTCGCGAAACGGATGGGCGCTAACACAATTGAATTGAAAGCTAGCCATTTATCGTTGATCTCGCATCCTGATGACATCGCCGATCTTGTCATGAAAGCAGCAGGCTACGCCGCCTAAACGGGACGGGCGACGACGTGGGTCTCGTGTGCATCAATCACCGCGAAGCGAGCACGTCATGCTAATGCCTGGCGACGAGTGCCAGACCCGCAATCGCGGAAGACGATAGCAGACAACTCCGTTGCTCTCCTCGGCTCAACGGAGGCTTCGGTGCCAAGTCCGAATTATCTGCGTCACCTCATCAGAGGTGACGTAGAGAACCTTGAGGATAATGCATATTCGTGCCCCAGCGAGAGCATGACTCTGGCCGCTCTGGCGGACGTTTCTTGCCGCTCTCGCAAGGGACCCGGGCTCCGGGTATGCTAGGTAGCAGTCATGGCCGTAAAATTCGACAGTCTCAGCGCATGTTTCAGGGCAACGTGGCAACGCTATAGCGCGTGGCTGGCATACCATTAAACATTGATTGAACCAGTCTGCTCGATGCTGCCTCGTAATCTTGTAAAACTGAAGCGTCTTCCAGCGAAGGTGCCGTGACCATTTCGCCTTGGTCCAGACCCGAAAGAGATGCGTCAACGCAATCTTCTGTGGACATAATCACTTCCTTCGGAACTGACGTCAGGCCCGCCCCCACAGCCCGGTCCCATCCTTCGGATTTTACGGCTTGAACCGCACCGGCTTTGCCGGAGACCGTTTGGTTTAAGTTATGCGGCCAAGGCTGGTGCGTCCAGCATGGCGTAGTATCGTTCCTCGGCCTCTGCAGGCGGAATGTTTCCAATGGGCTCCAGTAGACGCCGGTTGTTGAACCAATCGACCCATTCCAGCGTGGCGAACTCCACAGCTTCGAAGTTGCGCCATGGTCCTCGGCGATGGATGACCTCAGCCTTGTAAAGGCCGTTGATCGTTTCGGCGAGAGCGTTGTCGTAGCTATCGCCGACGCTTCCGACGGAAGGTTCGATACCTGCCTCTGCCAACCGTTCGGAATACTTGATCGACACGTATTGCACGCCCCTGTCGGAGTGGTGGATGAGCCCGCCGCGATGGACGGGCCGCCGATC
>NZ_FMVA01000024.1:0-55548 GCF_900101425.1 Rhizobium sp. NFACC06-2
CGTTCGCCTGACGAAGCTCCCGGTTCTCCCGCTCCAGTGCCTTCATCTTCTCGGCCACGTCGCTCGGCAGGCCAGCCCGCTTGCCGCTGTCGACCTCGGCCTTCTTCACCCATTCATGGAGGGTATGCGCCGAGCAGCCGATCTTGGCCGCTATCGATGATACCGCTGCCCAGCGGGAGCGATGTTCGGCTTCATGCTCCGTCACCATACGCACGGCACGGGCGCGGACTTCAGGGGAGAATTTGTTCGTCGTCTTGCTTGTCATAGACCCTACTTCTCACGAGTTGGGGTCTCCGGTAAATCCGGTGCGGTTCACCCTCTGTTGTCGCGACATGGGCAATGGCTTCGCGATCACAGCAATCGAGCGCGAACGCAACGCGGACCTTCTCCTTGTTGTCGCAGCCGATCTCGAAGCCGTCTGAACACCAGCGCAGATTAGATTGCTCGACGGCAACGCGTCCATCGTGGCGACGGGTATCGAGAGCACCCGTGTGGCGCTGAAGAAGTATGCCGTGAACCTTCATCACCCGGTAGACGCGTTTGGCATTTGGCCATGGACGGTTTTCGCTGCGGGCTTTACGGCGCAGGATCGCGTGGACCCGGCGATATCCGTAGGTGGGCATATCGTCGATGATGGTCTTGATCTCATCCACCAGCTCCCGATCAGCAAGCGGCGGACGCGCTCTGGCTTTGGAGGGACGTCGCTTCACAGATTCCGCGATGTTGGATCGGGCGACACCCAAAGTCTCACACACCGTCGTCATCGCGAACCCTCCTTCGGCAACGAGAGCGAGCGCAACAGGTGTTTTTTTGACCCTGATGCGATCTCAAGCGCTTCCTTGAGGATTTCGCCTTCCATCGTCTTCTTGCCGAGGAGGCGCTGAAGTTCTTTCACTTGGTTCTGAAGCGCTCTGTACTCGGATGCAGGGACGACCTCTTCCTGCGATGCCGTCGCCGTCAGCGCACCTTGCGCCGCCAATTTACGCCAGGCGAACAACTGGTTCGGCTGAATGCCATGCCGTCGAGCAACGATGCTGACCGTGACGTCAGGCTCGTAGGTCTCCTGGACTATCGAGAGCTTATCCGCTGTCGACCAGCGACGGCGGCGCTCAGGGCCGGACAGCACTTCTATCTTAGGTATGTGACTGGTCATAATGGGCACATTACTCCTAACACTTAACAAGTGGGAGATCGTGTCCGGGGATTTAGGGGGCCACTACAGCCGGAGCTTGTTGATCAACAAGTAACATAACCGCGATTAAAAACCGTAATGTTACAGGGGGATAGTGCTCACTGACGGATCAACGCTTGAAAAGCGTGCTCTCATACAGCTAGAGGCACCATGAGTAATGCGATATCCGCATTGTAACATCAGTCGCAACGATCTCAGTTCCATTGCAGATGTTATTCGCGGCGGCAGTTTTTTAAAACTTAGCCATCGTTCACGGCCTTTTCCCAGCCGCCGCGTCTGCACTGCAGTGAATGTTTAGAAAGGCGTAGCGATAGTCCTGTTCGGCGGGATATCGGTGAACTTTTTGACGTCCTCGAGAACTGCCGCTGTCGCGCTTGAATTGAATGCATTGTCGAGTGACTGTCTGTCTTTAAACTTGCACACGGCAACGGCAACCACTCCGACCCGGTCGTCACTGGGGAAAAACGCGCTGCAGGCTTTCAACCCATAAGCACCCCACGATTTTTGCACCAAAGGCGAATGTTTTTTCACGTAGTAGTCCCTGTCAAAATGCGACGAGGCGCCGCCTGGGTAACTGACCTTAAGTATTACGTCCGCGAACGCCCCGCCGGCCAAACTCAGCCAGACGGCGCCTGCAATAAAAACAAATTTTCGAGGAGCATAGGTCAAGTTCGGCGCTGCCGCTCGCTGCAATGTACTGATCTGATGTTGGAGCAGTCCAAGCGCAGTTATCTGCTCAAGAGCCTCATCATCAATTGACAATTGCCAAACTCTGCCCATTCACTTTTGTTAGGGGTCCCGCAATTCATGCCTTAACTGATATTGGGATGGACTCGACGGGATTATCGACGTTCTGTATCCGATAACCGGGCATTCCAGCGAGCGGATCACAATTGCAGCGCAGTTATTGCATGGCAAGCAGCACGAGCAATATTCTGCCCGTGCTACAAGGAATTCGGCGGCGCATGGCCCTACTGGTGTGAGTAGTGACCCGATAGTCGACGACGTGTCGTCCGAATGCGCCCTAAACTCTTAGGTTTTTTGAGGAAAAGACCTAGATTCCAAAGGACGTTAGAAAACCGATGCTCGCCATAGCGCGAGATCCGGCCACTCACTGATAAGCCTGGCTACTAGTTGTGATCCAGAGTCTGCGGGGGAAGAGACCGGCGATAACGCCCTAGCCCTCTCTCGAGTTCATCAGGCTCCAAATCCGCCGTCGATTGTATGCATCGCGCCCGTCACAAAGCTAGCCTCAGGCCCAGCTAACCACGCTACCATTCCAGCGACATCCTCGGAGCGACCGTGCCGTTTGATCGCCATGGCAGCGTGCTGCAGATCCGTCGTTGGACCGTCAGCAGGGTTAAGATCCGTATCGGTCGGCCCAGGTTGGACAACATTGACCGTAATCTCACGCGCGCCAAAATCGCGCGCCAAACCACGGGCCATCCCCTGCAAGGCTGATTTACTCATCGAGTAAGCTGCCAGCCCAGGGAACGGCATCCTGTCACCGTTGACTGAGCCAATTAATATGATCCTCCCGCCATCCGGCATTTGGCGTGCAGCCTCGACTGAAGCGTGATACGGGGCAGCGACGTTAATGCGGATCAGGCGGTCGACCTCATCGGGGTCTAGTTCCAACGGATCGCCCCACGCGCCGACACCCGCGTTGACCACAAGAATTTCCACCGGCCCCTGTTCCCGAACAGCCGCGATAACCGCGTCCCGATCTGCACTGTCAGCCATCACTGCTGTGCTGCCGGTTTCGCGCGCCACTCTCTCCGCGGCTTCCCTTGATGCGGCATAAGTGAAAGCAACTTTTGCCCCGTCAGCAGCGAGCCGCCGAACGATTGCAGCACCAATACCTCTACTCCCGCCAAGAACGAGAGCCGATTTTCCTGTGAAAATTGCCATGTCTTCCTCTTTGATTTATTGTATCCGTGACTACATAAATGAAAGCAACACAACGTCAAGAGATTTTATAGCCGTGACTACAAAAATCATGCGTGGAAGAGGAAGGCCTCGCCGCTTTGATCCCGAAGAGGGAGTCGCGATAGCTCAGCGCATGTTTTTGGCGCGAGGATACGATGCTGTGGGAGTAGCAGATCTTACGGAGGCCTTGGGCATAAACCCTCCGAGTTTCTACGCTGCTTATGGAAGCAAATCGGAGCTATTTAAGCGAGCTCTCAACCGCTATTCTGAAACTGACGGCGTGCCTCTGATGGCGATTCTAAAGCCTGGCCGACCTGTGGCAGAGGCTCTTTCGGAAGTTCTGAAAGATGCCGCCAAAAAATATACGGCGAATAGTGGTAGTGGCGGGTGCCTCGCGATTGAGGGGACAAAATGCAACGATATCGACGCGCGGTCAGCGGCTTTAACTTTGACCTCTGCCGCGAGAGATACAATCTGCCGATTTATTGCTGCGACGCATCCAGACGTCGCGGAGTTGACGGCGGACTACATGGTCGCTGTCATGAGCGGTCTCTCAGCTTTGGCTCGTGAAGGATACGGATCTAATCGCGTGATCCAAATCGCAGAGCTTGCATCGACAGCGTTGATAGGAAAATTGAAAGATCAGCATGGAGAAAATTTCTGAGCGACTTGTCGAGATTGAGGTCTCGGTTGCCCTGCCCTAACGCACGCGGCATTCTGAGACGCGGAGCGTCCGGATGCGGGACACCTGCGTCTCATTCCATGAAGGCCGCGAACATGATGCGACCACCACACCTTGATGGTAATCGAACTCTCGACACCATGTTTGTCTTCGTCACTTCGAATCAAATCAACTCCTTGGCTTTCGAAGCGGACGACAGCCTATTCTCCAAACGGAAGTTCAATTTCTTCGCGGTTCTTCTTTGCTCCCTCGATCAGGACCGTCTTGAACCGCTCGGCATCTTGTGCCGGCAGCATTCCCGCCCCGGCTCGTATACCTTCCTGCCACGCAGGTCCGCGCTCCCAAGCTTCGTTGTAGACTAGCGCCAGGTCGGCGGATCGCCTCGTCTGCTGCAGGGCTTCAAAGAGCAGCGCAGCTTGACGAATGTCCTTGTCTCGCTTCGCCGGCCCCTGCCCGTCCGTGTGTCGGCGGCTGGCGACGATGAGCTTGTGGACCGCATACCGGGACGGATCAGGGACGACGACTGGGACACCGCTTCGGTGGAGCAGCATCGTTCTGACTGGATCCCTGATGAGGAAGTCGAGAAAGCGCAGCGGATCCGCGCTGGCACCGCCGAGGGCCGGCATCTTCGCCGGCTGGTCGATGTAGTCGTCCGAACCACGGTTCGACGTCAGGAATTCAACCCGGTAGCCGTCGGCATTCTGGAACGCCGACGAGGCCGCGGATCCTGATCGATGGGGAACTGGCCGGAAGCTGGCGTCGACGCCCTGCAGCAGTTCACTGATCGGAGGCAGGCTGTCTTCAACCTCCCGGCTGATGGCATAGTCCTGGGCGATGTCCGCATCGCCGGTCAGGATCGCAGCCATGGGAAGGCGGACGCCCAGCAGTCCTGAATAGCACTGGAAGGCCACCGTGCCGATGAGAACACCCCGGAGTCGAAAGAGACCGCCGTCGGCGAGAGCCTCGACGATGTCACCCGACATGGCGTCAGGGGCGATCATCCCGCCTTCGCGGGTCAGGGTATTTACCAAGCGCCTGCGAGCGCGTAAATCGTCCTTGTCCCGCTTATGATCAGCGACGCGCTGCGATATATCCGGATCGTCGGCAGGACCGACGTAACGACGTTTCGTACCACCGTGTCCATCCGGGATGTCGAAGTACCAGTACTTGCGCCCCTTGATGTTTGCGGGGGTGAACCTACCCTCCGGAGGGAAATCGGCCGTCCAAGCGGCGTCGAGCGAGCGTTGACCTAGCTCGGCAAGCATCGTCTGGTACATGAGGTCAATAGACTTCATAAGCTCGATTCCATCGTTATACTGTTTTTCAAAAACAGTATAACCGGCAATAGGATAGCGGGCAAGGTGGGATGGTAGCTCGATCGCCTTAAACGGATGTGAACTGCCGGCCACCTCCAAATGCCAATGGAACTCGGCGATGAAGACTATTTTTCCATGATTTAGGAAATCAAAGCACCGACCGCAGGAAATCTGCAGTTTCAGAACGCTGTGGACTATCAAATATCTGCTCGGGCGTTCCGAGCTCATGGATAAGCCCTTCGCGGAAAAATGCCACGCGATCAGAGACCTCGCGGGCAAACCGCATTTCATGTGTCACGACGATCATGGTCATGCCTTCCTGGGACAGCATGCGCAGCGGAGCGAGGCATTGTCGTATCTTACGAAACGATCCGGCGATGGGGCCGTAAATTCGGGGCGGCTTATGCCAAGCAGTTGCGCAGAAAGAAGCCGTCACAACAGGATATCTGGTATTTGGACGAGGTGGCGATTTCCATCGGCGGCCGGAAACATTGGTTTTGGCGTGCCGTTGACCAGGACGGCTACGTTCTCGACGAGATCGTCCAGGCCCGCCGCGATACCAAGGCAGCCAAGCGATTGCTGGTCAGGCTGCTGAAGAAGCAGGGCCTTTCGCCAAAGCGCATCGTCAGCGACAAACTGCGCTCATACGGAGCAGCAAGGCGGGATGTAATGCCCGGCGTCGAACATCGATCACACAAGGGCCTGAACAATCGCGCGGAAAATTCTCACGTGCCGCTTCGAAAACGAGAGCGGATGATGCAGGGCTTCCGTTCCGTCGGCGGCTTGCAACGTTTTATCCCGGTCTTCTCAGCAGTCAGAAATCTCTTCGTGCCGCCACATCAGAAACGCTCAGCCCTGGCCACCCACATTCATCGCATCCGCGCAACTGCGTAAGCTCATCGGCAAACGCCTTGTCGGGGATTAAGCGAACAACGTGACCTCGCCGTCGTGAGTCCTCACCATCAGGTTGTGGGACATCATGAAACTGCTGCGGACGTGGAGACCGGAGAAACCGAAGTCCGTCCGATATCCATCTCGCCTTTGACGTGCGCCACCCAGGCCGCAATCTTTATCGGCAGCGACCGTAATGATCCCGGTATCTGCATCCGTAGTCGCGGCGGTCCCGTTGTTCCCAGCGGTCGCGGCGGTTCCTGTCATTACGTTCGCTGATGTTGCCTACCACTGCCCCTCCCACGCCACCTGCGGCGGCTCCCACTGCAGCGCCTTCCCAGGTACCGCTTGCCAACCCACTGATGATAGCGCCGCTCGCCGCACCAATGCCCGCGCCCTTTTCCGTCTGGCTGCACGCTGTCAGCGTCAAGCAAACGAGTACGCCTGAAATGATCTTTTTCATGTCTGTCCTTTCGAGCCATCGCCGCTACGGTCGCCCGTCGGCCGTTGAGACGCACCAAGGCGGAGACGTATGGACACCGAAAATTACGTGGAAGTTACGCAGAACCGTCGGTATCGATACCGGTAGAGCAGACCCTTGCCGACGTTCAACCGGCGCGACGAAGGACAGCTTCGAGTCCAATCTGGACATCGACGAGCAACTATGCGCACCGTGAATCATGTCCCTGACACAAGACCTCGAGAAAATTCTGGAAACTGTCCTGCCAACCGACCCCAGCTTTCGGCGGATCGAACAGGCGACGATAGACAGCTGCATTTGTGACACTCGACGATACGCTTTGGAGGGCTCCAGGGAGGCCTTTCTGTTTTCCGCGATGCGCCTGCTCGCACTTCCAGACAACGGACACACACGGCTGATCCCGAACGATTCCATCTCGGTGCTCCCGCTGAGGTTTGTGAGCGTTGGTACGGTGGTGCAGTTGACTGACACGGCACTGGAAACAACTGCTCCAAGAGGAGAGCTGATAGCAGTCAACGGCACACTTTTGGGCCAAATTGAAGCCGCCGCAGAGAAATTTCTGGCGGGAACGCGCCAGAGGAAACGGGTCATCGGACCGATTCTTCTCGCATGGCCGTATGCATTGGCCCACCTCGGTTTTTCTTCAAAAGAGAATACGACCGAATATCGCTTGAAAGACGAGAATGGGCAGATAACCGATTTGAAAGTAGAGAACGGGCATACGGTTCCTGCATCGATGCTCTACCCGAGAAACGAGCATGGCAAGGCTGATCCGGCCTGGAAGCCCGAGAGATTTTTGGAGATCAAGGACTGGCAGGGGCTTGGGCTTTCAATATCATTGCCAAGTTTCTTCGATCCAGGCGAAACTGCGTTACCGAAAGCCATCTCTGATGCAGCGGAGCATGTAAGCACCTGCTCAAACCAAAAACTCTTGATTGACGTTCGCGGAAACGCCGGTGGCGACTTCCTTCAAACGATGCCATTGATCGACGCCATCTCTGAAAACGCTAGCAGGCAGGTTGCTGTGCTTGTCGACAAATTCACGTTTTCCGCAGCGATAGTGTTTGTAGCCATCCTCAAACATCGTTTGGGACGCAGGCTCAAACTCATCGGGGAAGAAATGGGCGACGGGTTGAGTTTTTTTGCCGAGGGAGGGTTGCTCGATTTGCCGATCAGCGGAGCGGTCGTTCGATACTCATCAGCCTTTCACGACTGGGAGAACGGAACCAGCGATGAAACCACACCGACTGAAATCGCGCAGCAACTGGTCCCGGCAGGAAAACTGAATTTGGATTGGGAATGGGTCGTAAGGTCCACTGCTGAGAATGCACAAGGCCCGTTCTATCAACAAGTTCTAAAGAGCCTGAACGATTAGACGAATGGCGGCTTAGTCCGCTTGGCGAACCAGCAAGCAACGTCGGAACGTCTAAAGCGGCTCGAAGAGCGCGAGGTCATTAACGGTTACCGGGCTGTTATCGATCCTGCTGCGGCAGGACTTGGAAAGATGGCAATTGTTCGCCTGCGCACCACGCACGAATACATCAAAACTTGCCTCAAGCAGTTTTCAGAGATGCCGCAGGTTATCGAGGTCCTCAGGCTGACAGGAGAAGACTGCTTCCATCTGAAAGTGATTGTGCCGTCGCCGGCCGAGCTGGAAAGCATCGTCGATGCTGTTGCGCGCTACGGCTCGGTCACCACGGCAATTGTGTTGCGCAGCGAGCCCGCCAAACGTATCGGGCGTGAGCTGATGATGAAGGGATAGTCTGGCAATAGCCCGAATTTCTGCTTCGGTTTTGCTCCTGCTTTCCGAAGTTGCAAGGGGTGAAACTGCCGAAGGTGCCACGGCTGCTATTGGCGCATTACAGTCACGGGATTCGTCGCTTTATGACCAAGACACTCAGTTTCCGGACTTGGCTGGAGGTCCTGCTCGATAAGCGGGGGGCGATGAACCTGCGTAGAATGGTTCGGACGCACGGGAACCGAAAAGCTCGCCTCGTTGAACCATAAACAGATCAGCACTATTTAGGAGGGATGCGGAAGATCGAGAAGAGTGACATCGAATTGATCAGGACGTGGACGTTATCGCCCGCAATGACGCTCGGATCGTCCGTGCGAGCGAAAGGCATCATGCAGGAAATGCAGGCCCGACTTCCTGCAACTTCGTAAAAATCGATCAGCCTGGAAGGCAACGAGATCACCCTCGCGATGCCCGCTACCGCGAGGAACTCGTTTGATAAAGCATGTTCACCCACGTCATGATCGGCAGCAACGACCTGGAGCGCGCGAGAGATTTCTATGATGCCACCTTCGTCGCTCTGGGCGGCAAGCCCGGCGAGATGGACGCCAGAGGCCGACTGATCTACGCCCATGAAGGAGGGCGGCTGATGATCACGACACCCATTGACGGCAAACCGGCGACCGCTGCCAACGGTGGAACAATCGGTATCGCGGCGACGACCCCCGACCACGTCCTGGCGTGGCACGCCGCCGGTGTCGCACACGGCGGAACGGCAATCGAGAGCCCGCCCACGGCACGTCCGAACGGGGCGTTCGTTGCATATCTTCGTGACCCCGACGGAAATAAGCTGACTGCAAGGACGCCTCAGACGCAATGAGGCAGACAGCCCCATACACGGTTGGTTTCATGAAATAGAGTTAATCGGTGGTGGGTCCTGATCGGAATTTAATGGGCCAGTTGATCGCGCAAGCGGGGCGTAATCCAATCCAGGAAGCATCTAACCTTCGTTGGCAATGGATCGGCTGGTCCGTAGACGACATTCACGGGTAGCGGTTCCGGCGCAAACTCCACAAGTACTTCCTGCAGGGCGCCAGAACGTAACTGGTCTGCAATCTGGTAGGAGAGTACGCGGATGATGCCGATACCCGATACGGCCGCCTGAATTGCGGCCTCTGTCGTGTTGACCGCAAGCCTTGGGCGGGGTTCGACATTGAAGGTCGCTCCGTCGCCGCGGTAACGCACTTCAGGCGCGGTCGCGAAGCCCTGAAAGCTTATACCGTCGTGCCGGACGAGGTCCTCGGGGTCAAGCGGAACGCCCCGCCGGGTGAGATAGTCAGGGCTGGCGCACACGACCCGGCGGACTGCACCAACACGTGTTGCGATCAGCGCGCTATCGGTCAGATGTCCGATGCGAAGGGCGACATCAACATGGTCGTCCGACAGACTTATCTGGCGGTCCGTCAGCGTCAGCCGCATATCGATTTCGGGTTGCTCCTTGAGGAATTCCAGTGCAATTGGCAAAACGTGATGCTCGCCGAAAATAATTGGCGCGGTTACATGCAGCCCTCCGCGCAGCGCGCCGTAGTCGCCGCTGGCCTGCCGCTCTGCCGCCTCCAGTTCCTCCAAAATACGCCGTGACGCGGCGACGAAATTTCGTCCTTCATCCGTCAACGTCAGGCCGCGGCGCGTACGCAGCACCAGACGGGCGCCAAGGTGCTTTTCTAGGTCGGCGACCTTGCGGCTGACCGTGGCGAGCGGCGCCTGCAAACGCCGTGCCCCCGCCGAGAGGCTGCCGGCGTCGACCACCGCGAGCAGGACTGACATCGCTTCGAACCGATCCATTCTATCCTTCCATAAAATGAGAGGGAATCTCCCAGAATCGCAGGATACCGTATCAGTTTTGGATATCCTAGTTTTCATGATGTCGAGGGACCTTCCCTCATCGCCAGAACAAGGAGAAAGACGTCATGCCCAATCTTTCGCGCCGTGCCTTTGCCAGCGCTCTTCCTTTTGGCCTCCTCGGGGGAGGACTGATCCATGGCGCGCAGGCCCTTGCCGCAACACCGGAACCGGTCACGACGCTGGCCAGCGTAACGCCGCTGGCGCAGATCCGGATCGGCCGCTTCACGGTGACCGCGCTGGCGGACGGCTATGCAGATATGCCCTACACCTTTTTCCCCGGGCGTGATCCGGCCGAGGTGGAACGGCAGGCAGTCGCCCAGTTCACCGCCAGGCCAAGTGGCGTGCGGTTTCTGTTCAACCAGTATCTTGTCGACGATGGCCAACGTCGCATCCTGATTGATGCAGGCGCGGCGGGCTCCATCGGGCAAACCGGCAACCTGCCGCAAGCCCTCGCCAGGCTTGGTCTGCAGCTTGATCAGATCGATGTGGTCATCGTGACGCACATGCATCAGGACCACATGGGCGGCCTGATCGCCGGCGGCAAGAACAATTACCCGAATGCGGAGGTTTATATCGATCGGCGCGACGTCAGGCATTGGACCGACCCCGCCAAGCGCAGCGGCGCACCCGAATTCCTCCAGACGAGCTTTCAGATGGCGGAAGAGGTCGTGCGCCTCTACCCCAGACTTCAAGCGATCGATGGAGAGCGTGAAATTATGCCCGGCGTAACGACTGTCGACCTGACCGGCCACACGCCCGGCCATATCGGCGTTCGGGTGGAAGATGAGGGAAAGAGCCTTATCATGGTCTCAGACATGATCTTCCCTGTCGTACATCCAGCAGCGACCGACGTGTTCTTTCTGTTCGAGCAGGACCAGGCAGCCGCCAAGGCAATGCGTGACCGCTTTTTCCCTCGCGCCGCGTCGGAAGGCGCACTGATTGCCGCCACGCACATGCCGTTTCCGGGGTTGGGCCATGTCGTTGCCGACCGTGGACAAATCCGTTGGCAGGTTGCGGATTGGGCTTTGCAAGACTGAGGCCGGTTTCGGCCGCCTGGAGAGGCAGATGGAAAATGAGCAAATATCTTGATATTGCAACAACGTCCTCCGTGGCGGCCGCACAGGATCACTACGGAAGCGCCGAGCAATGGGCGCGCATTGCCGCGCGCGGTAGCGCCGATGAGACGCCCGCAAGCCAGCGCCTCGGCCCCGCAGAAGCAGCCTTCATTCGGGAACGCGACGGTTTTTATCTCGCCAGTATTTCAGAAACGGGCTGGCCTTACGTCCAGTACCGGGGCGGGCCGGCCGGTTTCCTCACCACACTCGACCCGACACTGCTGGGCTTTGCCGACTTTCGCGGTAACCGGCAATATATCACGACAGGCAATGTGCAGGTGAACGATCGCGTTTCGCTGTTTCTGATGGACTACGCGCATCAGCGCCGCCTGAAGATTTTCGCCCGTATGCGGATCATCGATGCAGCAGATGATCCATTGCTGGCAAAGAGGTTGACCATGCCAGACTATCCCGCTCGTGTGGAACGTCTTGTGCTCATCGCCGTGGAGGCATTCGACTGGAACTGCCCCCAGCATATAACGCCGCGCTTTACACCTGCCGAGCTGAAGCGTTGGCAAATGGAGTGAACAGGGTGCTGCCCCGTTTCAGGGCGTCGGGACTTTGTCGAGCCGAAGGGGCACTGGACAAACCGGCATCGTCCATCCCGCCGTGCGAAGGGGGGATCTGGTCAGGATCGGACTCATTGGGTATCCCGAGTTCGTCCGGTATCTGGCGCGCTCGAATCCCTTGGATGTCTTGAGCAGGATGACAGGATGTTTGATCAAATGAAACCTATCCATAAAACGGCAAAATGAAATCCGGCCGCAGAGGATAGTGCTGCCGGCCGCCATAACCTACCTCTTCTGGCATCAGCACGATGAGAGGGGAGCAGCGATCTACTCTCGCCTTGATGACATCGCGCAGGCCGAGAGACAGGGTTGGAGATAGCCGTGATGAATGATGACAAACCGATAATCGTAATTGTCGGAGCGACGAGCAAGCAGGGCCGGAGCGTTGCGGCGACCCTGCTTCGAAGCAAGCGCTTCCGGGTTCGTGCATTGACCCGGAATGATGGATCTCCTGCAGCCGTTGCGCTCAGGGATATGGGGGCGGAGGTCATCGGGGTTCCTGCCGGCCGGACGAAAGAGCTTGTCGTCGCTTTCGAAGGCGCGGCCGGCGCTTTCCTGATGACGCCTCCCATCACACCACCCGACACAAGCGAAGCACCGCTCGGCCGGCAGCTCGCAGACGCTGCGGTGGCGGCAGGCGTGCAGCATATCGTGTTCAGCACGCTCGAGAACGTCGACAGGATTTCAGGCGGTGCGAAATATGCGCCGCATTTCACGGACAAGGCCGAGGTTGCCGATTACATTCGCGGGCTACCCATTTCCCGTTCCTTCGTCATGCTCGCCTTCTTCTATACGAACCTCCTGGAATATTACGTTCCTCGTTATGAGGGCGATACGCTTCTCCTGCCCATCTACCTTCCGGAAGATTTCCGCGCACCTTTCGTCGACCCGTTGACGGCGACGGGTCCTGTTGTGCTGGAGATTTTCTCCAACCCCGCGCTCTATGACAGCAAGACACTCCCGATCGTCGGTGACCTGATCTCCCCGCGGGAGATCGTGGACACCTTCCAGCGGGTGACGGGGATCAGGGCCGAGTATCGCAATGCCTTCACACGCGATGGCCTGTTGCAAAATTTTCCGGATTTTGGCGACAATGAACTCCTGGTGGACGAGCTCCTGGGTATGGTCGAATACGCTGTCGAATACGGATATTATGCAAAGGAACGCGATCTCGATTGGAGCCGCAAGTTGAATCCGGAGACATTGAACTGGGAACAATTCCTGCGGACGACGGGATGGCGGGGAGACCGGCAATCTTTCGGTATCTAGGTTTGATTGTACCGTGGCCGGTATGGCCTAATTCCCGGAAGCTTCCGGATCTCTTCAACGAGAAAGTCCGTCAGCAGTCGCACGCGGGCAATGCCGGCCCATTCGGGAACAACGAGAAGACTGACAGGGACAGGGTCGAGACCGTAGGCGTCGAGCACGGTTTCGAGCTTGCCGGCATCCAATAGATCCTGGACGAGCCAGAGGTGCGCCGGACCAAGGCCTCGGCCGGCAGCGAGAGCAGCTCGGGCGGCGAGCCCATGGTCGACAACCAGGGTGCCACTCGCCGGCACCATCAGGCGTACTCCATCCGAAGCAGTCAGAAAAAGCTGGTTGCTTCCCGCGACGTTGGACATCATCACGCAGTTGTGCTGTGAGAATTCGGCGGGACGTGCAGGGCGTCCGTGGCGAGTGAAGTAATCAGGTGAGCCCACAAGTCTTCGGTGACTTGCGCCGATCGGGAAAAGCTTCATTGCCCCATCAATGATCGGCCCCAGCTGAAGTGCGATGTCGACACCCTTGCGGGCAAGATCAATTCGTTCATCCGTGAGATTGAGTTCTATGCGGATGTCAGGATGCTTGTCCTGGAACTCGAAGACCATCTGCGTGACATGCATGACGCCTAGTGCTGCGGTGCAGGAGAGGCGAACAGCGCCGGCGGGGACCCGACGAGCGTCTCTCGCTTCGTCCGTCGCCTGCTCTACCAGCCGTAAAATCTGGACGCAGTTCGTATAATAGCGGCTGCCCTCCTCGGTCAGAGTGACCCGACGCGTGGTTCGTCCAAGAAGAGGAACGCCAACAGCCTCTTCGAGCTCGTTGATATGCCGGGTTACCGTCGACTGCCCGATATCAAGATCCCTGGCCGTTGCCGACAGGCTGCCGCGCTCGGCCACACGGACAAAGGTCCGCATTCGCTCCAGGGAAAGGCCTCTGTCATCCATTTTTCGGCAAAATCCAGTTCTTGGCCTTTGTATTCCGCCAATCACTTTTTGGCTATAGGCCGCGTTTGACAAGCGCCGCCAGTCTGCGCCTTGCAAACCACGAAGACGGATGAGCTTCCAACTGTGCTGATCAACAGCAAGGCCCCACGTTCAGTCGTCTGGCCATGAGGATCTCGTCAAATGCGCCGCCGGCGTCCTCGTGGCCTTGAGGGATATTCCCGATTTCGGCGAAACCGGCATTTTTGTAAAACCGAATCGCTTGCTTACGGTCGGCACGCACCCCGAGCTCGATTTGTGCAATTCTTTTGCTCTGCGCATGGTGTACGACCGCATCCAGTAATTCGCCGGCAAGACCGGAACCGCGAAAGCTCTTGTTCACGTAGGCCATCATGAGCGTCGCCCGATGCATCATTTTCGGCAGCTCAAGTCGTTTCAGGGCCATCAGCGCGACTGGCTGGTCCTGCACAAAGGCGACGAAAATAGGAATGTTCATCCGGGCCTCCCATTCCGCGTCCGGGAGTTTCAGCCAGTCTCCGTAAATACTAGCAAAAGCCTGCGGCTCGCATCGCAGCGCCTCAAGACGAATCTGGCGAAACGCGTCCATTTCCGCCACTGAAACCTCTCGGATTTGCCATTTCGCTTGTGTCATGGTGGTGCCTCGGTTTGTGCCTCTGCTAGGCCCATTGCCATTCCGTCGAGGCGGCGGTGATTTTTCCGCTTGTGATATGTCCGCACATCGCCGGCCAGATCGGATCGGTTGTGAAGAAAGAAAGATCGCCTGCCGATGTTTCGAGCGATTGCTCACCGTATGCCGCCGCAACGGCGAGGCCATGTCCTGTCTTTTCTGTTTCCAGCAATGGAAAGGCACTTGCAGGACGCAAAACGCGATGACCCCACATGCCGGCACGCCTGTCATTGCGTATAGCGGCCAGAAGGGCGCGATCATGCTCGACGTCAAGAGCGGTCGCGACGAGATAACGCATGAGCGGATGATACACGGTCTGCCGGCTGCCTCCGAGCAGCCGCACACCCGGAAGGATCGATGTCACGAGCGCCATCATGAGCAGGTTCGGGATCAGCCGGTGTTGGCGCAGCGAAAGAGCAAGATTCTGAGGAGTGAACGGGATACTGATGCCGGAAGTGATTGAACCTGTAAGCACACCCTTGTCCAGCCGAAGGGGAACGATCCGTCCGTCCGCAAGACCCCAGAAAAAGTCAGTCGTTCGCCTTACCCAAGCGGCCCAGAGACCACCGTTCAGATCATCTATTGCGCAAAGGATTTTCTCCGCGACCAGATTATCGCCCGTGAAGCGTCTGGAGAGCCACGAATCCGGATCTTCGAAATGATCGGCAACGAGTTCTCCAATGTCGGTGTCATTGAACTGGAGCAGTTGTAGCGAAAGCGGGAAGAACTGCTTCCAGAGTGTCTGGTTGGCAGCGACGATCGCATCGCTTGCCGTCGGAAACACCGTTTCAGGCAAGTGGGTTTTGAGCCATTGAGCGGTGGGACTTACAGCAGACGGAATGTCGGCGTCGAGCTTGAATTCGTAAGGCCCGTTGCGACCACAAAGACTGGTCGAGCCCATGCGCCTTCTCGACAGACCGAAGACGTTGACGAGATGACCGCCGTCGTCAAACAAGCCGGGCCCCTTGCCAGGCCTTTCGATAAACTTCACGGTCGAACAGCCGAAGTACATGTGCCACCGGCGTCTATGGGAACTTAACCCAAGCGCGCTGAACAGGTGTGTGTAAAAAGCCTCCGGGTCAACCATCAGAAAACAGTGTGGTCCACTTTGCATGACCGGCAACTCGGATATCTGTCTGGCAGCATCAAGCGCCTGGTCCTCGCTTGCTCCCGATCGCAGGGCCACGTTGCTGACGAGCGTCTGCAACCGGCCCATCGCGTCGTTGCGGACGGAGCAGTTTCCTCGATCAACACGATCGTAGACCGCATGGGCGTAGTCGGAGAGTGGACGCGGCCAGAACGTTCCGAGTTCCGGAAACAAATGCGTCAGGGCTTGTCTGATCTGCCCGGGAGAAACACGAGATTTTCCGGGTTCTTCATGGTTATCAGCCATAAGTTCATCCCCCGCAGGACCGTGGCGGCCTCGTCTCGATAGGTGGTGTCGCTTGAGAGGGGCGCCACTGCCAATTGTCGGAAAGTGGTTCTCTGTCATCGTCAACTATGATCTGTGGCAAAGTCTCATGACAGAAGTCGTTAGGTATGGCTGGTTTCACCAGAGATGAGACGAAATCGATCATTGAGTGCCGGCAATTCGATGAAATGATCGTATAGAAATTGCCGCTGTTCCAGGTCACCACGCTATAGCGAAAACACTGCTGAAGGGCTGCCCTGGTCGTTGCCATATCTACCTGGAAATCGACCATGGTATTGAGGACCTCACGTCTTTTCCCCGCGATCTGGGCAGGTGAAAAAAACGCGATTTGAACATCTCGTCCTTCTGGCGCTCACGCTCTGCGTAGACCAACGGATCTGGATGAAGAAGTTTCTGGACCTGTACCAGCACGCCGGTCGACCTTACCGAGCGAGCGACAAATCCCGTCTGCCTGTCACGGTCGGTACCATACATCTGGAACGTGGTATCTTCCAGGAGCACGTCGAACCCGTGTCGAAAGGGCTCAAGATCCTGATCGGTTGAGTAACGCTCCTTGTTAAGCTCGAAGAATGCGCCGTCGAAGAAGTTCGCGTGCTCGCTGCCGCGCTTCTCGTAGAAGCATACGCGGTTTGCGACCGTTGGACTGCAACTGAGAGTCTTGATGCGTCCGTCGCCGAGTTTCGCCAGGGAACGCGAAAGACTGCCCGCGCCAGCGCCCAGGGTGTACAAGGTGGCCGCCCGGTTTTCTCGTGCCCAGGCCCTCAGGCAAAACCGGAACGCCGCAGCCGCGAGACGGCACTCCTCCTCCAGCCGGAAAGGAATGCTCGCAAAGTAATGTTGCTCGAACTTTCCCCAAAGTCGCCGGTGGGTGTCTGCATAGATGAGGCAATCGAGATCAAATTGCAGGAGATCGTATTCAGCGGCGGGCGCACCATAATCAGGCGCACCCTCCAGACCGCTCGCTGTCCTTTCGAAAAAGTCGGCAAATTCGTTCAGTCGAGGGGCACGTCGCCACGCGTCGATTACCTTGTCATCCATCGCTGCCTGTCCTCGCTGTTGCCAAATGACATGCGCTACCGCTTGGCCGGACGCGGCAACTGGTGTCGCCGCGGTCAAGACCCACAGTCGTTGTTCAGCGAAAATGCCGTGGAGAATGACGAACGAACAATCTGCCAGTTTCACCAGATTGACGAACTGCCGGAGCACACGATGGGTCGTCCCGACGCGTCGTTGAAGACCGCATCACGCGTCTGCCTCCTTGGCGAAGTCACAGGCAGTGTGAAAAAACGGACAGCTATGTTCAAACCTCGATCAGCTCAAGGATGCTTGCTCGAGCAATCGCCTGATAAATTGTGGTTGCGTCCAGCTTTCGTTTCGCCGAAGCAAGGTAGAGCCGAACCGCGCTCTCGGACAGGTGCAGACGGTGGGCGATTCTCTTTGGTACGACACCTCCCGCAAGGAGCTGGAGACATTCCCGTTCCCGTCTGGAGAGAGCCCGGAAGTAATGGCTACGCGTCCCGGTGACCGCCATAAATCTCTCGTGCATGTAGTGTGAGAGAAGCATCAGATCATGTTTGGTCGACCTCCGAAGTTCTGTCCAGTTCTCCACAGAGAGGTTTGATGTCACTGAGAAAAGGCTACGCTCTCCTGAGGGACCTCGTATCGGCATTGTGACACCGTTACGGCCGATCCCCACCTCGAGAGCCTCGTGGAACAGCTCATGTGCTCCGTCGGAAAATTCTGCGAGCGACGCCCAGTCGACCGGCTGAAATCCGGTTCTGTAAATCGCGACAACGGGGTCGATCCTGAAGTAGTTTCTCTCGAGATAACGCGACGTCCACTCACCCGGATATGTCGTGCAGAATGCCCATTGAGCTCGTTCCCCGGCTGAAATTCCAACGGACAAGAATGTCATATGAGCAAATCCGTACAGGTCCCGGATTGTGCTGATTGCGCTTTCAATATCGCGCCTGCTATCGGCCCCAAGCAGCGTGGCAATGGATAACGAGAGCTTGGACATCTGAGTTTCAGCCATTGCCGATGATTTCCGGGTGGCACGAGTTGCCGTTGGATCGCGGCGCGCCCTCCGCTTCGATGAAAAAGGCAGTAAATGCCGAAACGTGCCGGTCGTGCAATTTGCGGAATTCGACAACGTGCGTAACGGAGAGCCTTGCTGCCGTCAGGGGCAATGTTATCGATCGGGCTTTTGATCGAACGGAGTCACTCCGAACTTGCCGGACTTCGAAAGGATTGCAGACATCATTCTGTCTGCGAAAGACCTGTCAGGTCAAATCCTGGCAGAAGCCGGAGTCGTTTCGTCAATGCTCTGAACGGAGGTCGGGAAGCGAAGGGTACCTGTCCTGGACGGAGTTACGAGTGAAAGCGATCATCCCTTGCGTGTCGCGCGCAACAAGTCACCCGGCTCGATACCGAGCGCATCCGAAATCTTGCCCAGAACCGTAACACTTGCGGATTTGTCAGCCCGTTCTATCGCACCGACATAACGGGCGCTTATCCCGGAAAGGTCCGCGAGTTCTTCCTGCGTCATTTGCCGATCATGGCGAATCCTACGCAGATTGATCGCCATGGTCTCCTTGAGATCCATGACATTAGCGGAACCTTAATCGGAACTATGGTTCTAGGAACGATAGTTCCGATTCGACATCCTGCATGGTATCTGTTGCATTACCGGTTTTGGAATCTGTGTTCAGGCGGCGCTTCGACGGGGTGAATACGCGCCGAATAGATGAATTTACCAGTCTGATTTGTCACATGTCTCTGTTATATACGCTGCGGGAGAACGGGAGGGACGGTGAAATGTGTGAAAAAAGCGCGCTGAGCTACCAGTCGATGGACCGGTCCCAACTGGAACAACTGGCGATATCCGCAATCAGGGAGCATCGGGCGTTGCTCGCAGCTGATCAGATTATGTACGAAGAATGGACACGCGCGAGCGAGGATCCGTCAGTGCCAGCCTGCGTTACGCAGTCCTTGCAAGACGAATATCTGTCCCGGCAGCGAAAATCCGAGGCACAACAGGAGAAACTCTCGGATATAATCGACACGTTGGGTTTCGTCCCGACAGTGGCTGAGGAAGATTGATCGGCAGGTTTCAGATCAGCCCGCGATCTTTGGCATTTCCGATTAGTTGAGTCACCGTTCTGGCGTTGAGCTTTTCGCGTGCTGTGTCCAGATAGTGCTGAACTGTCCGGGCATTTATCCCCGTCAACATAGCCGTTTCGGGCGTGTTTCTTCCCTTCATGGCCCACACCACGCACATGTGCTCCCGCGGTGACAGCATTCGCCGTGGCGCGACAATAGTTTTGCCCGCTACGATCTTCAGACTGTAGTGAACAGCCAGAACAGCCCGAATTGCGCTTTGGGAGTCGAACAACTCCGTCGAATCCGCTCTTCTTCTTGACGATGCCAGGGTCAGCATCATCATCGAGCCGAAACTTCCCTCGACAGGAATGGTTACGCCGCAACGGATTTTATGATCGATCGCCTCATCACGAAACCGTCGCAGCGGGGATGAGCCACTCGCTGGCCAGTCTTCGGCACTCCATTTAAAGGGTTCCCGGCGTCGTTTCGCCTCAGTGACGACGGGGTCTATACGGGCGTAGCCGCCGGCGAGATAAGTGTCCTGCCAGACCTCCGGATAGGAGTTGAACGTTCTGACCTCCAGACCTTCCGTCTGCAGATAAGCGAAGCGGTCGAAGCCGAGGGATTTCGCAAACATTTTGACCGCGTTTTTGACCATGTGTTCGTCAGGCGCGGCTTCCAGCATGTCAATAAGTGGGCGGAGACTTTCGTTCACGAGCTACTCCTGTCTTCTTACCCCACAGGCGGCGAAACTGTGGCGCGGGATGATAATTGAATTGGCCTGCTATGCGCGCAGTGTTCAGACCACTTGGGGCGGGGACGTACGAACACGATCGTGCGCAGTGTATTGGTCGACTATCACCGCTCTTCGCCGAGATGGATCTGCGTATGCGCCGACTTGGTGCTCGAAATAGTACTTCAGGCCTGATTGAATGTTACACGTCTGCTCAACCTCGAGAAAGCGGCTATTGTTCATGGCCCGTTTATCTTTGCCGATATGCCGACGGAAACACGATATCTTGATCAACCAGCACATTGAACGTGTAGCCTGGCCGAATCCGGATCGTCGGTTGGACGTCGAGGTTTCTGGAGATGCTCTGCTCGGCAACGCGCCCAAAGCTCTCGGCGAAGTTTCGCCGCGCTGCATCGGACGCAGTGTCTTGCGTGGCAAGCGTCGAGCTCTGAGGGAGAGACAAGTCGATGCCCGCGCCGATGAGCGCGACAAGGGCGGCCGAGCCGAATGTCCGCAACAGGTGACGGTCGACCTTGTCGTTGAAGCCGCCGTATCCTTCCGCATCAGTTCCAGCCATACCGCCGATCTGCAAGGTCGATCCGTCAGGAAAGACAAGATCTGTCCATATAACCAAAAGTCGATCCTGACCGAACGATAGCTTTGAATCGTAGCGACCAAACAGTTTGGCGCCCTGGGGGATCAGGAGGCGATATCCAGTGGCGCTGTCATAGACATTTCGACTAACCTGCGCCGATATTCGCCCGGGAAGATCGGAATTTAGGCCGGTTATGAGTGTGGCAGGAATGACGGAGCCGCGCTTCAATTCGTAGGGCGACATTTGCGGTATGACCCGGTTTGGCAAATATCCCGGATCCTTGATGTCCTGATTGAAAAACCCCTCTTTCTTCGTTTGGCCATTCGGGTCGCCATTCTGCCCAAGCAGCCCCGACCCCATCGCCGCGGCGTAGAGGTCGGACCCGCTGGTTGCCGTTGTGCTGGCCGGGCCTTCCGTGTCGGAAGTTCTGGTGTTTGGCGATGTTGTGGCGACATCCACTTTCAGAGGGGAATCCAGGGCCGTCGCCCGTGCCTGCACGCGTGCCATCCGCTGCCGTTGTGCTTCGCGGATATATTGCTCTTCCTGTTCTCTTTTCAGGCGTGCCCTCCATTCTTCCTCCGGCTCGAGCCGGGAGCGTGCTTCCTCACGCACTTCTCTGCGTTCGATGACGGGATTTCGCCTTTCCTCCTTTTGGGCGGCGGCGGGCGTCGGTTGAAAAACTTCCTGATTTTCCGGCTCTCCGATAATGCCGTCGGTTACGCCACGTTTAAGCTGATCACCGAAATTCGTCGCCGGCGGGCTTGATGCGCTGCCTGGATCATTGTCCCGGCTGAACGAAAGTCCGCGCCAGGAGAGGCCGACGACGACGACACCCAGGAACAGGATGACGATCATGATGGAGACTACAATCGGCATGCGATTGAGCCGACGCATCCCCTGTTGGCCATCCGAACCCGCGGAAGTTCCAAGTTGCAGTGACTGAACCATTGCTACACCTTTTCAGTTTCGCTGCATGACGGACAATGGGCTGGAAGCCGTAGCGCCTGCGCCGGTGACATTATAGGCGCGGCCGATTGCGATAGAGGGTGTTGCGAGATAGGCAAGGAGCTGGCCGTCGAAGCTATGCAGCGAATAGGAAATCTCGACAGGCTTCTGATTTTTTGCCTCCTTCTCATCCGTGATGACGGTATAGCCCCAGCCTTTAAACGCCGCCTCGAGCGCGCTCGCATACTCTGTCGCATCCTTCTGCATCTTGATCGACCTTGTTCCGGCCGGACCGATCTGCTCCGCAAGGCGGCTTGTCATGTCACCGGCAATCGTGGATGCGGCGGGCCCTGCCACACTGGTGGCCAGGGAGGTCGTAGACAGTGCGCCATCCGTGCTTTGGCAACCGGAAAGCATGGCGATCGGGATGAAGGTGAAAAGCATCCGCATGGTTCACGCTTTCCGCCGGATGGTAATCTTTTGCTGGCGCCAGCCAACGCCCGACACAAGGGTCGCTTTGTCGACCGCATAGTCGACGATCATCATGTCATTCTTCATCCGATAGTTGACGATACGGTTCTGGCCTCCGCTCACGACGAAGAGAACTGGCGCATCCTGTCCGGATATCGCCTTCGGGAACTGAATGTAGGTCTTCATTCCATCGGAATAGATACGCTTCGGCTTCCAGGACGCGCTTCCGCTCACAGAGTAGGAGAAGTTCAGCCTGTCGGCTGCCGTTCCCGCGACACCTCCCGCCTCAAGCCTCGCATTGATATCGGCAAGCTTCGTCGATGTCTCTTCCGGATACTCGAAACCGATACGGGCCATATACTGGCTTGGGTGAGACTTCAGCTGGATATGGTAGGTTCGCCGCGAAGTCGTCACGATCATCGAGGTGACGAGGCCGGGTTCTGATGGTTTGACAATAAGGTGGATAGCCTGTCCGCCGGCGGCGCCAGATGTCGCCGGCTCCACCTTCCACCGGACTGTGTCGCCTACAAGCACATCTCTGACGACCTCGCCACCCTGCAATTCGATATCGCAGACCTGAAGGGGTGAGCACACCACGGAAGGCTGCGTCTCACCGAACAGAAAGATGACTTTGCCGTCCGGCCCTGTCGTAACCAGCCCAGCGGCGCCTCGCCATTTTTGCGAGATGCCGGTCCCCTTGAGTTCCTTCGAGGTCATGCTCTGTGCAATCGCGCTGTGCGTCAGGACGATTCCAGCCACGCAGCCGGCGGCCGCGATCAACCCGGTTCTGTGCATCTTGTTTTCCCCTGCTCTCAAAGCTGTGCGGTCCAGTCGAAATCCTGGATATAGAGACCGATCGGATTGAAGCGAATGATCGCCTCGTCCTGTGGAGCCGTCAGCGCGACCGTTGCGATGCCGCGGAACCGGCGTGTGCCGGTTTCCTTGCCCTTGCGATCGCGCTCATATTCTGTCCAGTCGATCTGATAGGTCTGGTTGGAGAGCGCCACGATGTTGTTGACCTCGATGGCGACCGTCGACATCTTCGCCCGCTCGAAGGGTGAGTTTCCCCTGAACCAGGCATTGATCTTCTGCGTTGATGGATCCGGAGCGCGCAGCAGTGCGTAGGTCCGATCGATATACTGCTTTTGAACGACCGCATCGGGCGTGATCGATCGGAAGCTTGCCACGAAGCTGCCAAGCGTTGCCCGGACCACCCTCGCGTCCGCATACTCGATCTGTTGCGGAAAACCTGCGGTAACCGAGGCTCCCAGCTTGTCCACCTCGACAATGTAGGGAACGAGTTTCACCTGCGTACTCAGATACATGGCATAACTGAAACTGATCATCGCAATGGTCAGGCTGATGATGCCGACAATCCGCCATGCCCGTGCGGCCTGGACATAGGATCCATATCTCTCCGTCCATTCCTGTCGCGCGGCAAGATATGGATTTTCACCGGCACGATTTACGGCCATTCGGATTTCCTTCTCGATTTATGATTGGCCTTTGCGTTCCGAAGGTATCGGCTTGCCGCCTTGGCCGCCGTCGAGCTTTGCGTTGGCGAGACCAAGAAGAGACCCTGCATAGGCGCCTGGGGATCCGATCGCCTTTTCCTTCGCGGCAGATCCCGCCGCCCTTGCGCCTGATCCGATTGCCGTTCCAATACCGCGCAGCGCGGCGCCCCCTGTCGATGATCCTGCCGAGCGTGCTGACTGTGCCGCAGCACCCCCTGCCCTGGCGGCGCCGGCAGCAAGCATGGCTGCCCCGGCTGTAAACGATGCAGCCTGCCCGCCATGGCGAATGGTCTCCATTCCACCGGTGACCGATGCCCCCTGAACAACGCCCTGGATGATGCCTGGAACATACATAGCGATGATGAAGACGACGACGGCTATCCCTGCGACTGCAAGGGTAGTCTGGAATTGATCGCCGACATCGGGGCGGTTCGACAGACCGATAAGTACTTCCGAGCCTATGCGGGAAATCATCACCAGGGCCATGAGCTTCATGCCAACCGAAAAGGCATAGACCAGGTATCGAACCGCAAAGTCCTTGGTGAAGGACGATCCGCCAAGTCCCAGCATAATCATTCCAGCAAGCAGGCCTAGGTACATCTCGACCATGACGGAGACAAAAATTGCCGCGACCAGTGAGAATGCGATAACTGTGACGACCATCGCAAAAGCTGCTGATATTGCCAGCGCGTTGTCTTCGAACAGGCCAAACTGGACCTTCTCCGACATTTTCGTTGCGACGGTGAGACCAGCATTGAAGATGTCTGCGGGTGAAGCGGTTCCGCTGCCAGCGCCGATCTGGAACAAACTGTCTACGACCGCCTTCGCGAAGGTCGGCCCCTCAGCCAGGACGAAGGCAAAGAAACCCACGAAGATGATACGCCGGACGAGTTCGGCGAACCAACTGTCGAGAGATGCCGCCTGCAGGGCAAGCCACACTGCGGCGATTGCGATTTCAATGGTCGCGAGAATCCAGAATAGGGATCTCGCTGCATTCATCACGGTGCTTTCCCACCCTTTTGCGGCCGCGGTCATTTCTGCCTGCAATGCAGAGAGGACGGAGCCGTCCTGCGCGAGGGTGGGTCCAATCGACATCACGAAAATTCCCGCGGCAGTTGCCAGAAGCCTTGTTCTATTAAGATCCGGTGTCATCGGCTCACCACTCGATCTTCATTTTTTCGCCACCGGATGTTGGGGGCGCGGTTGATCTGAAAAACTCCTCCCGCCGCTTCTGCGCCAGGTCCTTGTCGGTTTGTTCCGACTGAAGCCAGGTGCCCATCATCGTCATTTGTTGCGAAACCAGGCCGCGGAGCTTTTGTATCTGGGCAATTTGCTGGGCAGCTATCTGGTGGCCGACCTGAAGCGCCTTCATCTGCCCGTCTGCCGTTTCCGACATCCCGCGCAGTGAGTTCATCGTGCCTTCTTCGCTGTCAAACTGATCCGCCGTCAGGCTCGCGGCTTTCAGCGTGCTGGCGATCGTGTCGCGGTTCGTATCCGACCAACTCTGATAGCTTGAGGAGAAGCTTTTCGCATTTGGCAAGTTCGCCTCAAGGTCAGCATAGCTTTTGAACCGTTGCTGGAGAACGTCGTCAGCATTACCCATCGAGAAAGAAATGCTTTGGCCCTGATCGACGACATCCCGGAGGCGGTTGAGGTCATTTTTGACCTGCCCCCATATGTGATCGGGAAGCCGGGCCGTGTTCTGGATCATGTTTTCGTAGATCCTCAGCTGGTTCTGGATCTGCTCCGCCAACTGACTTATCTGGGTGATCTGATTGTCGACCTGAATACCGGAACTCTTCAGGAGGTCGATAAGCTGCGCATTGTTTGCGAGCTGGGTCCATTCCGTGGCGGCTCCCGTCGCCGAGCCAGCCCGGGCAGTGGGTGTTGCTCCGAAAACCAGGGCGCCGGTCACCAGGCTGGCGAACAGTCTACATGAAGCCGGATAGCGATACGGCATCGTGGACTCCTCTCATTTCAAGCCATCTGATCGGCCAGCTTTCACTATGCGCTGCTTTCAGTGTGCGAATGCGCTTCAGGTCCTCTTTTCCGGAGACGCCGACGAAGCTGAGCGCGACGGGTCCGAGCGACATGTCGAATAACCGTCGGCCATCGGGCGTCGCGACGTAATAGTCGCGTTTCGGGATGGCGCTCGACACGATCTCGATCTGGCGTTCGTTGAAGCCGATCCGCTCGTAGAACTCCCGAGCGCCCGGCTCGCGAGCAGCGCCATTCGGCAAGCAGATTTTTGTCGGGCAGGATTCCTTAAGCACGTCGATGATGCCGGAACGCTCCGCGTCGGATATTGACTGGGTCGCCAGCACGACGGCGCAATTGGCCTTGCGCAGGACCTTGAGCCATTCACGAATCTTGGCTCGGAAAACCGGATGACCCAGCATCAGCCAGGCCTCATCCAGAAGGATAAGGCTGGGTGAACCATCCAGCCGCTTCTCGATCCGGCGAAACAGATAGGTCAGGACCGGCACGAGATTTCGTTCTCCAAGATTCATCAGATGCTCGATCTCGAAGCACTGGAATGTTCCGAGGGTCAGGCCGTCCGCTTCAGCGTCGAGCAGATGACCCATAGGCCCATCGACGGTGTAGTGGTGGAGCGCCTCCTTGATCTCACGCATCTGGACGCCGCTGACGAAGTCCGAGAGTGATCGGCCAGGTGCTGTCGCCATCAAGCCAACTTGCCGTGAGATTGCGTTGCGGTGGTCGGGCGTGATCGTCACACCCTGCAGCGCGACAAGCATTTCAATCCACTCGCTTGCCCATGCGCGATCTCCTTCGGTTGAAAGATCAAACAGCGGACAAAACGATAACGCCCTCCCCTCCTCCCCTTGATCGCCACCGATCTCGTAGTGGTCGCCGCCAGCGGCCAGTGTCAGGGGCAGAAGAGAGTTGCCTTTGTCGAATGCAAAGATCTGGGCGAACTCGTAGCGCCTGAACTGTGCCGCGATCAGCGCCAGAAGCGTGGATTTACCTGAACCGGTCGGTCCGAAAATCAGCGTATGCCCAACGTCTTCGACATGAAGGTTCAAACGGAAGGGACTGGAGCCGCTGGCGACCTGCATCAGGGGCGGAGAATTTGCGGGATAGAACGGGCAAGGGGCGACCGGATTGCCCGACCAGACCGAGTTGAGCGGGATGAGATCGGCCAGATTGTTCGTGTTGATCAACGGTTCGCGGATATTGGCGTACCAATTGCCTGGAAGAGTTCCGAGAAACGCGTCCGTGGCGTTCAATGTCTCGATCCTGGCGCCAAAACCCTCCGCCTGAATGAGCCTGCGGATTGTCTCGGCCTTTTCCCGTAATGCCTCGCGATCCTCATCAAAGAGGATAATGGCCGGTGTGTAGTAGCCATAGGCAACCATTTGCGACGACGCCTGTGCGATTGCATCTTCAGTTTCCGCGACCATGGTCATGGCGTCTTGGTCGATGGATCGGCTCTGCGTCTGGAACAACTGGTCAAAGAACGGCCGCACCTTCTGCTGCCACTTCTTGCGGGTTCGCTCCAGCTTCTGTCGTGCCTCCTCGGCATCCATGAAGATGAAGCGGGAAGACCATCGGTAGGTCAATGGCATCAGGTCGAGGTTGTTCAAAATACCCGGCCAGCTCTCGGCAGGCAGGCCATCGATCGCCACGACACCGAGGAACCGGCTTTCGATTTTCGGTGTCAGCCCGTGTTCGAGTTCAGCCGTGGCGATCCAGTCCAGATACATCGGCACGGCGGGAAGCCGGATCGGATGGTTTTCGCCAGTGATGCAGAAACGAACAAATTGCAGAAGCTCGTCATAACGAGCCGTGCGTTCCCCGCCCCGTTCGGCGACTTCACGTGTTTCCATCCGCAAGATCGAGATAGTGTTTGCGAGATATTGCTCGATCTCCCGGACTGAATTCTTGAACAGCAAAAGCACGGTTTCCGCATAAGACTTCTTCCGGCTTTCCTCGTCGGAATAAATATACCTGCTGAGCGCCGTCTTCCTGGCTTCGGGAGGCCGGTACGTCATGACAAGTGCATGCTTGCTCTCAAAATGCCCGTGTTCGCGTTCGAAGTGCGCGCGTCTCTCGGCATCTATCGCTCGTGTGACCGGATCAGGGAAAGAGCAACGATCCTCGGACGGATATTCGATCACCGGAATCCTGATTGCCTCGACCTGGATCATCCAGCCGCTGCCAAGCCGCGACAGGATCGCGTTGATCTGTCGCGAGAGCTCGTTGCGCTCGACATCGGTCGCGCTTTCGGAGTCCGGGCCGGCAAAATACCACCCCGCCATCAGGCTTCCGTCCTTGAGCAGAAGGACGCCGTTGTCCACCAGGCCAGCATAGGGAACGAGGTCCGCGAAGGATGGACCGGTGTTTCGGAAGCGTTTGAGTGCTGCCATCGCCGCCGCCTCAATACTTTCGCCACGGTGACGTGGTCGGCCTGTAATAGGGCCTGTAGGAAAGGTGGCGCACATAGACTTGGCGCATAAGCGGATCGGCCTTTGCCATCATGCGCAGGACGCCGATCACAACAATCCAGATGGCAGCACCAAAGAGGGCCGAATAGATCGTCAGAACGACGAATATCAGTATAGTTGCCGCGAGCCCGGTGATGAGAACCAGTTCCCGGTCAGCCCCCATGAGAAGGTTCGGGCGTGATAGCGCCCGGTGGATCCGGTTGCGGTGCAGCCCTGACATATTGTCAACCATCTCCTCTCTCCCCCGGCTTCAGGTACTTAAGAGTGGAAATCAGTTCTTGCGGCTCTCCGATCGATGCACCCGTTGCACCGAAGAGACCGACGATCGTCGTGGCGCCAAGTAGAATGCCGGCGACCAGCACGACATACACAAGGCGACGCGCAAAATCGTTGAGTTCGCCGCCGAAGATCAGCATGCCGCCGGCGATTGCGACCGCAGCAAGGGCAATGTAGCCGGCAACGGGGCCAGTGATCGATTCCTGTATCTGCTCGAGCGGTCCTTCCCATGGCAGGCTGCCACCGGAACTGGCAAATGCTGGTGTGACCAGGGTAAGGAGGATCGGGGCGGTGATGAGGGTGTTTTTACGCCACATTGCGTGCCTCCTGTTCTTCGGTGGGTTGATCAGACTGGATTTCGTAGTCGCCGTTGGCAAAACGCTCGACATTGATCACGTCTCGAACCCGGCGACCACGTGACGTTCGCTCCATCGACACGATGAGATCGACAGCGTCACCAATCACGTCATGCATCGGCTGCTGGCTGACTTCTGCGGTTAATTGCTCAAAACGTCTCAGGGCAGAGGTTGCGGTATTGGCGTGAACTGTCGCTACACCGCCAGGATGGCCCGTGTTCCATGCCTTAAGCAGAGTTAAAGCGGCTCCGTCACGGACCTCCCCGACGATGATACGATCCGGCCGCAGCCGCATCGTGCTTTTTAACAAGCGGCCCATATCGACCGTGTCACTTGTGTGGAGGAAAACAACGTTGTTGCCGAGACACTGGATTTCGGCGGTATCTTCAAGGATAACCAGTCGATCATACGGTGCGCTGTTGACGATTTCACCGATGACCGCGTTGGCAAGCGTCGTCTTTCCCGAGCCCGTTCCGCCGGATATGACGATGTTCAGGCGTGAGCTGATCGCGCTCCGGATCTTGCCGACCTGAGCCGCGTTCATGACGCCAGTACGCACGTATTCTTCGAGTGGTATGAGGCGTGATGCCCGGCGGCGGATCGAAAAGGCCGGTCTTGATACGACAGGAGGAAGCAGGCCCTCAAATCGATGGCCGCCAATCGGTAACTCTCCGGAAATGATTGGTTGGTCTGTATCGACTTCCGACCGAAGCGCGTGAGCGATAGTGCCGATCACCATTTCAGCCGCAGCCGCTGACATTTCCCCGACCGCCGTGATGCCTTGACCGACATTTTCAATGAAGAGCCTGCCGTCTGGATTGAGCATAATTTCGGTGACTGCGCTGTCATCAAGTGCGGAGCAAAGCCGATCGCCGAGCGCCTCCTGGAGTTTTCTGACGAGCCTTGAGTGGGAAGGGAGCTGGGTCACAGTCTGCTCCTTAGGCAGGTTGGCAATGGGTGCAGGCAATCATCGACTGATAGTTTTTGGGCCGAAGCCTCGCGAAGATGGCAGGGTCTGCTGAAAGGGTGCCCGCTACTGCGGTCGTGCTCCCGATTTTCCTGGGAGGCCCAATGCGTTGCAGCGGCCAGTCAACGCGAGACAATATCCTTTCGAACCGGAGATCAGTGACTGTTACGATCTCCGTGTAGCCATTGGCGATCGACCATTCGATGATCCCCCCAAACATCGTGAGCGTCGCTTCGTGAATTGCATTCGATCCCCGGCCCGCCTCCACGGAGGTATCGACGCAGAAACGCGAACTCTCGATCATTGCGTCGTGGGAGCGGAGCTCTCCCTCTGGAAGAAGCGATGAGAAGACGTTGGCAATCATTGTAGGGCCGGCTGCCGGAAGCAGGCGCGCGCAACCGATCACACGGTCGTTGTCTGTGACGGCGAGAATGTATGTCGGCCGGAGGTCGTCGAAATGATCTCTTTCATGCCCGCCACGGACGTCGACTTCCCATCCCAGACGCCCTGAAAAGACTTCCGCTCTGAGCTTGTGCTGCTTCGATAGCAGCTTTCTTTCGGCCTTATTCCGAGGTGTCGCAACCGCCGTAATATACATGAAATTCCCCGTTCTTGATGTTAGCGGGAAATCAGCACATCTCAGAACCGGGCGGCAGTTGATGAATCCTACAAATTCGCATTTTGATGAGTCGCGCGTTTTCAAACTCTCTATGTCGCGCTGAGCGTGCTTCCTAAAAGCTTTGCCCTGTGCGATTGACCCTAGAACAAAGTGGGGTCACGGCGCTGGGGAAATATCATTAGGTATTTGAAAAATAAAACTAAATATCAAGTTCCGTTCAATCGCGCCGTTCCGTGGAGATTGGTCTGTTAAGACTTTGTTAACCCTAAACGGCTGGACGTAAGGCGAGAATCGTGTTGTATCTTTGGCGGGCAATGGTCGGCAAACCGAAGGCTGCCCGCCAAGGGGGCGATATGGCGATAGCGAAAACCGTAGAAGCAACGATCGGTCAGAAGGAGGACGCGGGTGGAAAGATCATGCGTCACGCAGGCCTTCTGTCACAGCAATTGCAGCAGCTTCGCACCCGCATGTATCCTCCGAAGTCGGAGAAGAGCTTGAGGCCCTTCCTTACGAACGAAGTCTCCAAGCTGACATCCATACCCGATTCCACCCTGAAGCTCATGTCGAGCGAAGGACGCGGTCCGATTCCAGGTCGGCTGGAGAATAATCATCGCGTCTATACGCTTGCCCAGATAAACGAGTTGCGCGAATTCTTTGCCAGCCAGAAGCCTTCAGAGGCGCTGAGATTTTTGCCGCGCAGACGCGAGGGTGAACATCTTCAGGTCGTCGCGATCGCCAACTTCAAGGGCGGCAGCGCGAAGACCACGACCTGCGTTCATCTTGCACATTATCTCGCATTACAGGGGTATCGCGTTCTTGCACTTGACCTTGACCCGCAGGCATCGCTTTCTGCTCTCTTCGGTGCGCAGCCCGAATTCGATGTCGGCGCCAACGAGACTATCTACGCGGCTCTTCGTTATGACGACGCCGAGCGTCGCCCGATCCGCGATATCATTCGCAAGACGTACTTCGATGGTATCGACCTGATTCCCGGCAATCTCGAAGTCATGGAGTACGAGCACGAGACACCGCGTGTGCTGGCCCAAAAATCAGGCTCCGGGGCAATCTTCTTTGAGCGACTGAAGCTCGCACTTGCGGAGGTCGATCAGGATTACGATGTCGTTATCCTCGATACACCTCCGTCACTGGGGTTTCTGACGCTCAGTGCAATTTATGCTGCGACCAGCATGATTATCACGGTACATCCGGCGATGCTTGACGTGGCTTCCATGAGCCAGTTCCTGTTGATGATGGGCGATTTGATCAGCGTGCTGAACGAGAATGGAGCACAGCTCGATCAGGATTTCATCCGGTATCTTGTCACCCGCCACGATCCGAACGATGCGCCGCAGTCGCAGGTGGTGGCTATGATGCGCCATCTGTTCGGAACTGATGTGCTTTTACCCACGCTGATTGAAAGCACGGCGGTTGAGGCAGCGGGACTTGCCAAACGGTCCATTTACGAACTTGAGATGGGCCAGATCGGCCGTGATACGCACAAACGCGCACGCGAGGCGGTGGACGCCGTCAACGAGGCGATATTGAAACTTATCAACATCAGTTGGGGACGCACATGACCAGCAAGTCGTCGCGTAAATCCATCGTTGCAAATTTCGGACTGCTGTCGGCGGAGCTCGAAAACCGGCTGTCGACGGACAGTTCTGCCGCCCCGCAACAATCGTCATCACCCGCACGTGTTGGCGCTGGCGTCATCGGTGCGGCACATCGGGCAATCGACGACATAAAATCGGAACGCGACCGGCTGAAGGCGCTCGTTGAATCGGGTGGTGGTGCGATCCGGGAACTCGATCCGTTAATGGTCGATCCCTCTCCCTTTCCTGATCGTCTTCCGGACGACGATGCATCGGACTTCGAGACTTTCAGGAACTCCATTCGGTCCGAAGGTCAGAAAGTTCCCATTCAGGTCCGTAAGTCACCATCCTCACCGGATCGCTATCAGGTGATCTACGGCCATCGCCGACTGCAGGCAGCCAAAGATCTCGGAATTCCGGTCAGGGCGATCGAAGTCGAGATTTCCGATGTCGAGCTTGTCATCGCGCAGGGTATCGAAAATGCCGATCGTCAGGATCTGAGCTGGGTCGAGCGTGCCCTGTTCGCCCGTCGTATGGATGACGCCGACGTGAAGCCTCGCGATATCAAGGCGGCATTGTCGATCGATGATCCGGAGCTTGCGCGAATGCGGGCGGTTTATCGCTCCGTTCCCCTGGATATCATCGAGGCGATCGGGCGGGCTGCCAAGGTCGGCCGTCCGAGATGGGTAGAATTCGCGAAGGTGTTTCCTGAACGGGCTGATCTGCATGAAGAACTGCGTAGAGTGCTGTCAGCCGCCGCAGAGAAGCGGCTGGGGTCAGACCAGAAGTTTCTGGCTGCCTTCAATGCCCTGAAACCTGCAGCAGAGCCCCGGAAGGACGGCAAGAAAATTGCCGGTGCCGCGGGCGAGCCGCTTGGCAGTTTCATGCGGACGCCCAAGGACATTCGCATTTCGGCGGAGACGCCGGCCGGAGCAGAATTCCTCGATTTTATCGAGGCCGAACTGCCCATGCTGGTGGAGCGGTTCGCACGCGAGGGATCCAGGACTTAAATCGAAGCTGACTAGCAGGCTTCGAAATGATTTTTACGGAAGGAAAGTGCGCAAAAGAAAAAGGCCCCCGAAACGTTGCCGTCATGGAAGCCCTTCTCGTTGTGTGAGAACTTGAGAATCGCATTTCCATGAATCCTAGTCAAGAGTCTTTGGCATCGTTTTGGTGAGCGTGGATCTTTTGCCTTTTTGAAAGGTGAGGATATGGAAGGTGGACAAGTGACGACGCCCTTTGGGCGGCGGCCGGTGACCCTTGCGCTTGTGAAGCGGCAGATTGCCACGACCAAGATCGAGGAAGGCAAGTCGGCAGACAAATGGAAAGTCTTTCGCGATGCATCGGAGGCAAGAGAAATGCTCGGTCTGCAGGATCGTAGCCTTGCGGTGCTCGACGCTCTCCTCAGCTTCTATCCCGAGAATGAACTGCGCCAGGACGCGCAACTCATCGTCTTTCCGTCGAACATTCAGCTGTCAATTCGCGCGCATGGCATCGCAGGTGCCACTTTGCGTCGGCATCTTGCTCTTCTCGTTGAGGCCGGCTTAATCATCCGCAAGGATAGTGCGAACGGCAAGCGCTACGCTCGAAAGGATGACGAAGGATCAATCGAACACGCCTTCGGATTCGACATATCGCCGCTTCTTATGCGTGCCGAGGAACTCGCATGTCTGGCCCAGCAGGTTGCCGCTGATCGAATTGCCTTCAGAAGAGCAAAGGAAAGCTTGACGATCTGCCGGCGCGATATCCGAAAGCTGATCACCGCTGGCGTTGAAGAGGGAGCCTCAGGCGATTGGGGCGTGCTTGAAGAGCGCTATCTTATGCTCGTCGGGCAAATTCCGCGCAATCCAACACTGAATGAACTTGGCGATCTGGGTGCCGAGATGGGCAGTTTGCGAGAGGATATCCTCAAACTCCTGAATTCTGACGATTTTTCTTCAAAAATGATCAGCAATGATGCTCAAATCGAGCGTCACATACAGAATTCAAATACCAACCTCCCTAATGAACTTGAACCTAGCTCTCGAAAAGAGCAGGGAGCAAAGTCGAGCGAGAACAAGCAGACGGGGCATGTGCCGATCAAGGCTTTTCCTATTGGCCTTGTGTTGCGAGCCTGCCCGGAGATTTCGAACTATGGGCCTGAGGGCCAAATCGGGAGTTGGCGCGAACTCATGACCGCCGCCGTGGTTGTCAGGTCAATGCTTGGGGTTAGTCCCTCGGCATATCAGGAGGCCTGTGAGATAATGGGTCCAGAGAATGCTGCGGTAACCATCGCCTGCATTCTGGAACGTGGTGGCCACATCAATTCACCGGGCGGATATCTCAGGGATTTGACGAACAAGGCAAAGCGCGGTGAATTTTCACTTGGTCCGGTACTTATGGCGCTGTTGCGAGCTGGCGGTCACCAGGTGAAAGCCACGGGATGATGGGTGGCTTGGAGAGGTGATATCGTTATGACGGCCGCAGCCTGGGACTTCGGAGTCCTTAGTCAAGGTGGTGAGGCGTTTAACTGCTCACGTCAGGAAGACGGCCATGCCTGTTATCACCACCCGCCCTGCCCTTCATCGACCCGTCCCGTTCACTCCACCGAACTGGTGAATGGGACAAGATCAATCCACGTCCGGTCGATAATTGGTGCGTGCCGCAAAATAAGCCTGCCATTAGTTCGGCAGGCTCGTCCTCCGGAAATCTTCCTAAAATGGTTTTACCCCGCGAAACGCTCAGGACGGAAGGTCGCCAACATCGGATGTTCCGCTCCCGTTGCGATCTCATACGCCAGCAACTCGCCGGTGATAAGACCAAGCGTTGCGCCGCTGTGGCTGAAGGCCACGTAATAGCCGGGAATGTCCTTGATGGCTCCAATCACCGGCTCGCCGTCGCCCGGGATCGGTTTCCCGCCAACACCTATCGAAGCGACTTCGAGTTGCGGATTGCCTTCCAACACCTTGGCAGCCTCCACCAGAAGCTCGGCAACAATGCTGTCATCAATCTCGTAGGTGCCGTCTGCGCGTACTGTCACCCCCTCCTCTGCCGCCCAGTCCGCATCCAGCGAGAAGGTGCCGCCAGGCGCGGGGCGAACAGCGACACGCGGTGTATTGAGGACAGCGCGCAGGGGATGGGCGAGCGGCTTGGTCTGCACGAGAAGGGCGATCGGGGTCCCGTCCCCGATGGTCTGCCCGCTTTCCGCAGCCATCTTTGGCACGGCCGGCCCGGTGGCGAGCACGACAGCATCCGCCTGATGGAGGGAACCTTTTGCGGTTTCGGCGCCAACGGCACGACCACCCTCGATCACGACCCGTGCAGCCCCCTGGTCCGTCACCAGAACACCCCCGAGCCCGGAAAACTCCTTGAGAAGCACACCGATCAGTGTCGGCAGGTCGACCCAGCCCTCCCCGGCATTGAAAATAGCACCCTGCGGGGTGATTGCGCCCGCATCGAGACCGGGCGCGACACGGGCGACTTCGGCTGAGGAAAGCCGCTGCGCGTCATAGGCGAGCGAAACCTCGTGGCGATAGGCCGCGTCGATCTCGTTGCGCTCGTCATCCGCATCCCAGGTCAGTCCGCCATCGAAGCGCAGCCATTCCGCATCAGGGTTCTGCGCCGCGAGTGTGCGATAACGGTCGATGCCGGCCATACGCAGCCGATGATAGGGTTCAGAGCGCATGCGCGCCGAGTTCAGCCAGGAGAGCGAGCGGCCGGAGGCACCGTTGGCCGGCGGGCCGTCATTGAGGATCGTGACCTGGATGCCGCGCCGCGCAAGCTGCACGCCAGTGGAAACGCCGAAGATACCGGCACCGATGATGACGGCCGAAGAGATGGTGTTGTCGGTCATGGGGTTGGCTTTCAATCAATTGTCATACGGATGGGGTGAAGCGATCAGGGCTCTTCCCAGTGGCCGCTGGTGGTGGAGCGGAAAAGTGCGTCGATCGCCTTCATGTTCGCGATCGCATCGCCAAGCCCCGTCTCGAGTGGCTTGCCGGAGAGAACGGCCTCGGCAAATGCATCGACCTGTTCGCGATACTGATCGACCGGCCCGATCGTAATTTCCTCGCGCCCGCCGCTGGCCAGATCGCGGCCATCGTCGAAGATAAGGACAGTCGGCTCATCGGCCGGCGCATTGAAGGGAATGGGGATTTCCAGACGCCCGCGCGTTCCAAGCACTGTGACCTTCTGCGTGAGAGACAGTTGCGTGGAACAGGTAAAGGCAAGCTGCCTTCCCTCTGGAAACGCCAGCAGCCCGCTCGTCAGCCGGTCCGTGCCGAAGACGGGATCGCGCTCCATGAGCGCGATCGCCCGCACCGGTTCCGCGTCGAACAGGAAGCGCGCCGTGTTGATGGCATAACAACCAACGTCGAACAGACCGCCGCCGCCAATATCCACCTGATTGCGCACATTTCCGGGGTCGTCGAGATAATAGGAAAAGATCGTCTGGATGGCTCTGACCTCGCCGAGGCGCCCCTCGGCGATCATCGCGCGCGTCTTCTTCCATTGCGGATGGTGGCGCACCATGAAGGCTTCTGCGACCGGCAGGCCCGCTGCCTTTTGTGCGACCGCTAGTTCCATCGCCTGCGCGGCATCAAGCGCGATTGGCTTCTCGCAGAGCACGGGTTTGCCCTGCGCCAGCGCCTTGATCGTCAGGGGAACATGCAGGTGATTGGGCAACGGGTTGTAGATTGCGTCTATTTCCGGATCGGCGAGCAGATCCTCGTAGCTGCCACAGGATTTGGCGATGCCGAAGCGGGCCGCCATTTCCTTCGCCTTGGCGGCATCGCGCGAGGCGATCGCTGCAACGTGTCCCAGGCGGCTGGACTGGATGGCGGGAATGACCGCCTTGGCGGCGATGCCCGCGCAACCGAGCACGCCCCATCGTATCGTTCGTGTCATCTTTTTCTCCTCTCGACGCTCAGAGCACTTCCGCAAGGAAGCGCTGAAGACGCGGGCTCTGCGGATTGTCGAATATCGCCTCTGGCGTGCCGGCTTCCACCACGCGCCCCTCGTCCATGAAGACAACCTGGTCGGCGACCCGGCGGGCGAAGCCCATTTCATGCGTGACGACGACCATGGTCATGCCGCGCGTGCCGAGTTCTGCCATCAAGTTGAGCACGCCCTTGACCAGCTCCGGATCAAGCGCACTCGTCACCTCATCGAAGAGGATGACTTCCGGTTCCATCGCGAGCGCACGGGCAATGGCGACGCGCTGCTGCTGCCCGCCAGAAAGACCGCCGGGACGGTGATGCTGGCGGCTCGCGAGACCAACATCGGCAAGCCTTGCCTTGGCAATGCGCTCGGCCTCGGCTGCCGGCAGGCCCTTGATCTTCGTCAGTGACAGCATGACGTTTTCCAGCGCCGTGTGATCCGGAAAGAGGTTGAAATGCTGGAAGACCATGCCGACGCGGCGGCGCAGCGTTTCCGGCTTCATGGCGAGAATGCTTTCACCATCGATGAGAATATCGCCGCTCTTCGGCTCGACCAGACGGTTGAGCCCACGCAACAGGGTCGATTTGCCGGAACCTGACGGGCCGATGATGCAGGTGACGCTGCCCGGTTTTACCGAAAGGTCGACACCCTTCAGCACGTCGAGATCGCCATAGGCCATGCCGAGACGGCGCACATCGAGGCTGCCGCCCTTGAAGGAGACACCGGTTGCGCGGGCTGCACTGTCGAGTTCACTAACCTCCTCCAACCCACTGGTGATGGTCGAGGGGCGCTGCTTGCCAATCCGCAGGCGATTGTCGATCGCATTGACGACATGGGTGAGCGGTACGGTGACGATGAGATAAAATACGCCTGCCAGCAGCAGCGGTGAAAGATTTCCCGTCACCACCGCCTGGTCCTGCCCTACGCGAAAGATCTCACGCTCGGAGGCCAGAAGCCCAAGGAAATAGACGAGGCTCGAATCCTTGACGTTGCCGATGAACTGGTTGACGAGGGCCGGCAGCACGCGGCGCACGCCCTGCGGCACGACGATAAGGCGCATGCCCTGGCCGTAGCTCATCGACAGCGCCCGGCAGGCCTCCATCTGGCCACGGTCGACGCTCTGGATACCAGAGCGGAAAATTTCGCCGATATAGGCGCCGGCAATCAGGCTGAGCGCCAGAATGCCGAGCGGATAAGGCGACGGGCCGAAGAGTTCGCGGCCGATGCGGGCAAAGCCCTGACCGATCAGGAGGATTGTAACGATGGCCGGCAGGCCACGGAAAATATCGGTATAAAGGCGGGCGGGGATGCGCAGCCAGGGCGAGCGGGAAATGCCCATGATGGCGAGCATCATGCCAATGGCGACGCCAAGCACCGTCGAGGTCGCAGCCAGGATCAGCGTATTCTTCAGGCCAACCGTGATCATGGTCGGCAGCACTTCGGCCATGGCGTTCCAGTCGAGGAAGCTGCGGCGCAGGTTTTCAAGCCAGTTCATCAGGATATCCCTTGAAAGAAAGGCCGGTCCGACCGGTCAAGGCCGGACCGGAAGGCGGCATCACTGCTTGGGAAGATATGCCTGCGGCATCGGCGTGCCGGGGAACCATTTTTCGTGCAGCTTTTTCCAGGTGCCGTCCTGCATGGCCTCTTTCAGGCCCTTGTTGAGCGCCTCGCGCAATGCATCGTTACCCTTGCGGATGACGAAGCCGGCCGGTGCATCGAAGCTCGGAATATTGACCGCGACTTTCAGCGCCGGGTAACGGGCGGAGTAGTCCTTTGCCGCCTCGAAATCGAGGAAATGGGCATCGACCGTGCCGTTGTTGAGGGCGGAAACGGCAGAGTTGTTGTCCGGGAACTTCACGAGATCGGTGCCGGCAAAGTTCCTTTCGGCATAGATTTCCTGCAGCGTGCCCTGCACGACACCGAGACGCTTGCCCCTGAGGCCCGCTGCATCGGTGATGCCGGCCTCCGAAGTAAGGACGCTCAGGAAACCTGCGAGATAACCATCGGAGAAATCAACGGTCTCCTTGCGCTTGGCTGTCGTGCCGATTGCGGCGGCTGCAACATCGAAGCGGCCGTTGGCGACCGAGGGCATCAGGGCCGAGAATTCCTGGCCGGTGAAGACCACCTGCTCCTTCTTGAAGCCAAGGCGTCCGGCGACATTGAGGAAAAGCTCGATGTCGAAGCCGGTAAAGTTACCGTCGGCGGTGGTGAAGGCATAGGGCTTGGCATCGCCCATCGTGCCGACACTGATGGTGGCTGGATCGATGAGGCCAAGCGGATTGTCGGCAAGCGCCGGCGTCGCCGCGCCTGCAAGGATACCGAGCGTGACCGCGATGGCGGTGGCACGGATTTTGGCAAAGGGGGAAGTGAAGGCTTCGGTAAATCGCATTGGTTTCGTCTCCTCTGGTGTCGTTGTCTGCGATGTATTCAAGGCGCACGGGTCCCATCCGGACGGCGGCATGACCTCACCCGCCCGGCCCATGCAGTTCGCATGTCGGAAGTCTTTTATATGCTTGAGACCGGTCTCAATTAAAAAGAGACCGGTCTCTTTGGTTATTGGCAATTGTTATCTTCGCATTTGCCAGTCGTCAAGTTCTCTTGTAAGGCTACCGTTTATGGACAAGAGCCTATCTAAAACTCCTTCCGTCACCGTGGCTGACGTCGCGCGCAGGGCCGGCGTCTCGAAGGCAACGGCTGCGCGCGTACTTGGCGGCTACGGAACTGTCAGCGACCGGGTGCGCGAGGCTGTCACAGCTGCTGCAAATTCCCTTGATTATCGCCCCAATGAGCTTGCCCGCAGCATGACGACGGGCCGTTCCGGCACGATCGGCGTTGTAGTGGGGGATATCGAGAACCCCTTCTTCAGCCTCGCCGTACGCGGCATCACGGATATCGCGCGGCAGGCAGGCTTTACCGTCATTCTCATCAATTCGGGTGAGGACGCGACAGCGGAGAAGGCCGCGATCCGTACATTGCTTGCCAAACGCGTCGATGGCCTGATTGTCTCCCCCGCCAAGGAGAATGATGTCGATCACCTCAGGGAAGCCATCCGGTCCGGCTTGCCACTCGCGTTACTCGACCGTTGCGGCGAGGCGTTGGACGTAGACACTGTCATCGCCGACGACCAGAATGCGGCGGAGAGTATTACCCGCCAGTTGATCACACTTGGCCACCGCCGCATCGCCTATCTTACCGCCTGCGACACACCGGATCATCGCTTCCATACGCCGCGGGACATCAGCACCGGTTCGGTGCGGCGCCGCATCGAAGGGTATCTTGGTATCTGCCGTGAGGCTGGCCTTATCGGTATGGAGGACTGGGTGAAGGTTGGAGCCGTTACACCGGAACGCACGCACCGAATCGTTATCGAAATGCTCCAGTCGAGAGACCGCCCGACGGCGATCATTGCATCGGACAGTATAATCGGTCTTGAAGTGTTCAGGGCACATCGTGAATTGGGATTAAATATTCCGGGTGATCTATCTCTGGTGTCGTTCCACGACGCGGACTGGACGTCTGTAACCACCCCCCCGGTTACTGTCGTGCGGCAACCCGTCTACGAACTGGGAGCGACGGCGGCCAAGCTCTTGGTTGAGCGATTAAATGGCGAAGATCGGGCCGCCCGCAAGGTGGTTCTAAAAACCGAGGTCGTTGAACGCGCTTCCACGCAAGCCATTTGACATTAACCGTCGCCCCTGTCCCGTGGATTTCCACGTTGCTTCCGTTTCTGGCATGGCCGCGCCGTCCTCAATCATCGCAGGACCAACGTGCGGCCTTTGGGTCGATACTGTCGAAGACGCACCAGCCCTCAGGGGCAACCGGTTTGGAAACGGATTCGATCTCCTCGTCACCGCAGACGAAATATTAATCTTTTGATGCACCGTGCAGACAAATGTATCCTGCCGGCGTGTTGAAAGCTTCTGTAGGCCTCACGAGAGAGGCATACCGTTGCAGGCCCCTCCCCTTCTCCGGTATTGACCACGCGGTGGTATCACTGATGGGTAAGTCACTTCCGCCTATCTTGCAGTTGCGCGTTGTTAAAGAACTGGCGCTTCGGACGTTCCCGGCGCATTTCCCGTTTACGGCGAATAAAATGACACCGGGCGAGTTTGAAGAGTTCCACGGTCGCGGCGAACCTCGTCATCCCGCAACGGTTTTTATGACAATACCGGGGGGCTGGCGCTTATGCCGTAATGGGGTTGCGTATAGGTGGGTCATTGCAGCGGATACGTTTCGCGAGCAGCTCACGCCTTCTCGCAAGTGGATGTGCCGCCTTGGTTTACCGCGGCTGATACCGCCGTTCTGGCTCGCGCTCGACCGGAGAGATTCGCCTTGGTGGAGCGCCAAAATTGAGCCCGTTGTTCGTCCACATTGTAGACATGCCGGCACTTGGGAAGTGGCTCCTTTGGCAGCGTACTATCATGCCGGTCAGTGGCCCTCCCTGCCCGCCTTCCCTCCCCTGTCCCTGCGAAAGTATGTCGGCTCTCTTTTGTGGCCGAGCTATGCCAAGCGGTGTTTCTCGCAAGGCGAGATTGATCTCTTCGGCATCCCTGCTCCCCCTGAGCTGCGTTCCAAGCGAATGTTTCACTTTTGCAAACCTTGTCAGCTGACAAGGTTTTTGGTGCGGTGTGCCAATTGATTCCTAATTCGCCCGGGTTCTCTCGGCGCAACTCCGTTGACTTCGGGGGCTAACAAGGGCGGGCTCAGTGCTTTGAAAACCTTGTCAGCTGACAAGGTTTTCCAGAGGTGTCTTCCAATCCAAGCAGTGACGACTGCACCCACTGGTATCAAGAAACGAACATGCCGTCGACTGATGGGACTTATTCAAGGTAACGATGACATACATGTAGCCGCGCTTGTAGAATCCGACCTGCCGTGGTCGAGGCGCTTGCACTTTCCCGGCACGTCGCCCCACTTGGCAATGTCGGACAGTCCAGATGGCGGGGCATTTGTCCCGTCTGCCTGGAGGGCGATCGACAAAGCGGCCGCGATCTATACGTTCGCAGACGCTGGTCGCGCTCCGAGACCGCGGCTTGCCTCATCCACCGAGTTTGCCTGCGCTTCTCCCGCATGAAATGCTTCACGCGATACGACTTCCGGTTCGAATATCGGGATGGATTGGCCGAGCTGATTTGCTCCGGCTGCCGGGTACCTTTTTGAGGCCCGTCACGCCGACCTGCCCATCGCGACGATGGAGGCGACCGATGATGCCGAGAAGGGAAGGAGCGGGCTACGCCTTGGAGCGACTCTGCGAACAGGTCGCACAAGACGACGACCTCTGCATATTCGTGCTCAGTGGCGGATAAGGCCGAGCCGTTGCGCTTCATCCAGCGGGTGGCGGACGGACGACGGTCGCCATCTGCGTCCACCGCGCGGGGGCCGCTCCCCCAATTTGATCCACCTGGCCGGCAATATCGCGCAACGAAAGGCTGGGATCAGCGATAGCAATCGCCGCGACGAGCTTCATCAGGTTATCTTCGGGTGCTCACCGAGGCGGGCGAGCCAAGAGGTCCGGTTCGGCCAGGTTCTCGCGGACCATACGATGCACGGCGCGGCGAAGCCTCTCCGCTGTCCAGTCATGGACGCGGCGATTAAGGACCCGCACGACATTGTCCCAGCTGTGTTTCGGACGAAGTTGCCGCAAGGTTGGCAGCCAGGTCTGGGCAGACGAGATCAGCTCGTCGAGATAGAGTTTCTCCCGAGCCTTTGAGACCGCCTTGATTGCTTCCGGACATCGTTCGCGAAGACCAGGATTGCCTGGTAACTTCCCACGAGCCTTTGCTACTTTGATGGCGGCTCAGGTTCGCTCCGCGATCGGCGCGCGTTCGAGCTGTGCGACGGCTCCGAGGACTTGAAGCGAAAACATTCCATGTGGCGTCGACGTGTCGATGGGATCGCGGATGGACCTGAAATGGACGCCGCGTTCTTCCAGGTCCTCGATCACCTGCAACAGATGGTTGACCGAACGGGCGAGACGATCAAGGCAGACAACGACAAGCACGTCGCCGGTGGCCAGTTCGCCGAGCAGTCTCGTCAGAACCGGCCGGGCACGTGACGCGCCGGATCCGTGCTCCTGAGAAATCCGCTCACAGCCAGCGGCGCGCAATTTGTCCATCTGCGCATCCTGGACCTGATCTTCGGTCGAGACGCGTGCATAGCCGATAAGCCGTTTGGGTGCTGACGATGGGTTTTCGCTGGCCGTTTTACCATGGTTTTCTCACGCGTTTTCAGGTGCTTTGTACAGATAAGGAATGCGCGGGAAAATGAACAGTTGCAAGTGTGTTTTCTGACCTGAATGCGGCCCTGTCAGACGCGAAACGTGGCGTCGAACGACCACCGGCCACGAACAGATTGAAATGCGCTCTGATGGCCGTCTATGGCGGAAATTGCTTAAAGTATGATGTTCGGGGAGGGGATGTGTTGGCCTCCACGCGAAACGAACATGCATGATGACCAAACCACAGGGCGCCAAATCAGAAATACTGCATAGCCTCAAGATGGCATCTGCCATCTTGAGGCTACTTCAATTTAAGTTACTGTGGATCCAGAGAAAGGAGCACTCAATGGTAACACCGCAACTATCCGTCCGCAGTTCCAAAGCGCGCGACCTTGCCCATAAGCTTGCTCGCCGAGAAAATCGCACGATTGCCGATATCGTCGAGCGCGTGCTCGAAACCTATGAGGCTCGTGAGGCAGGACGTGAACCCGCTGCGAAATTCTATAGTCGTCTTTCATCGCAGTCGGGTACGGATATCGATTTCGACAGTATCATCGATGAAAACAGGCGCACTCACAAAGGCGTCGAGCTTTGATTTTCTCGACACGAATGTGATGTCGGAGACTTTGAAGAGAGCTCCCGATTCTTCGGTCATAGCATGGCTGGTTCGACACGACGCCGAATTGGCATTGCCCACGGTCGCCGTTGCTGAGATCGCTTTTGGTATTCAAAAGATCAGGCCGGATCAGCGCGCCGATCGCTTGGAAGAAGGACTTGTGTGCTGGCGTCGCCGGTTCTCCGACAGGATGTTTGCCTTCACGGAAGAAGCAGCATTGGCCTATGGCGATATCATGGGAGACGCTGCGCGGCAGGGGAGGGGGATGTCGGCTCCGGACGGCATGATCGCGGCGATAGCGTGGATCAATGGCGGCCGGTTGGCGGCCCGAAACCTCAAAGATTTCGAGACAACAGGGCTCGAATTGATCTCGCCCTGGCAATTCTGACAGTGAGACCCGATCTACAACAGTCGGGCCGCTCGCCCGCTTCTGCGGGTGGCACTGTTATAATAGCTGGATGCTTGCTGGACGGATCGGTGGCGTAAGCTTTGCGTGTATTGGCGGAACTGGCCGCTGCGACGTAGCCCCTGGCACGATCGGCAAGGGTGGCGAGTCGTCCTCGCCGAGAAGAGAGGTGGCCGTCGCGCGACACCTCCGGCGCGGAAACATCGTGCCCAAGCCCCGGGCTGAGAGAGGGCGCTGAGGTCTCCTCGACATGAATTTCGGTGTTTTGCTCGATGATTTGGGCCATTCCTCTATAATGACAAAGACGTCCGATAAGGCAAGATTATCGGACGTTTAGGGAAAATGGTGTCGAGGAGTTACGCTGGCCCGCAGGTTATCCCCATCAATGAGAATTTGGCTACAGGTCAAGCAATAGGCGACCGGCGGCAGACAGGGACATTACCGCCACACCGTTTGGAAGAGGGAAGGCCTCTTGACCGGGGTAGATAACGACCCGCCTTTGCGGCTGCAAATCCTCGCAGGCAAGATAAAACCCTTTTTCGAGTTTAGGCGTAAGGCTTCGCTTGATCTCTATCGCCCAAGGCTTTTCGCCTGGAGGAGTCAGCTTAATCGTCCTTGCATTTATGGAGTACTGTTCCGGAATTACAAGGAAAAATTTTATCTATGTGAGGAGCCGCGTTGCCCGACCGCTACGCCGTGTCGCGTTATTGTAGTAACTCGATGCCTGCTGAACAGACCGATGCTTTGACTGCTCCATAGCTTCGGGCAGTGGGATACCACGATTGGCAGCCTCTGTTAGATAGCCGGACCGCAACCCGTGCGCGGAAAACTCCGCCGGATCCAACCCCGCCATCTCCGCCCGCTGCTTGACGATCACATTGACCGACTGCGGATCGAGAGCCCGCTTCGACACCGTTCCCCATCTTCCGATCCCCCTGAAGACGCTGCCGTTGTCGATCTTCGCGGCCGCCAACCAGGTATTTAACGCTTCGACAGGTCGGCCGGTGAGATAGACGACGTCGTCCTCTTCCCCTGATGTCGTTTTGGTACGGCCAAGATGGATGGCAAGAGAGGGGAGGGGAGGGCCATCGGCCACCTCAATCGGAACTTCCACAGTCAATTGTTCCAGGCGAAGGCCTGCGACTTCGCTCCGCCTCCGGCCGCCGGAGGCAAAGGCGACCATGAGGATCGCGCGGTCACTGACATCGCGCAGGCTGTCGCCGCTGCAACTGGCAAGCAGCTTTGCCAGCACGTCGCCTGTGACCGCCTTGGCGCTCTTGCGGCGACGCGTCCGGGGCACGGCACGCACGGCGAGCCGAATGGCCGATTTGAGGGAAGGGGAGGAGAAGGCGCCAGAAAGTCCACGCCATTTCGTCAGGGTCGACCAGCTGGCCAGCCGCCGGCGGACCGTATCCGGCGCGTGCGGGCCGACGGCTTTGAGAAACCCCTGTTGTCGAAGGTTGTTATCTACCTCGGCTGGCATGCCGTGGTTGGGATCTGTTGCGCGCTTTTCCGGATCCCAGAGATGATGGGCGACAAATTTGAGGAGCAGCGCCTCGGGCGCCGGCCAGGGCAGGGATTTTCCGGTTGTCGCCAGGCCCCAGGCTTCGAGGTAGGTGAGATCGGAGGTCAGCGCCCTGAGCGTATTGTCGCCCATGCCCTGGTTGACGAGATGGCGCAGCGTCTCGACGTCCTGATCGGTCAAAAGCTCGGCGAGTTCGTCGCGGCGTTCCAGTGGCAAGACGGAGGCGATGGTATCGAGCTCTTCGGCGCGTCGCTCGACCGAAGTCTGTGATGTCTTCGCTTTGGTCACGGGAGGCTCCAGAATCACAGGTTTCGACGGTCGCTGGGGCCGTGATCTGCCCCGATTTTCCTCTGTCGGCCGTCCGAATTAAGCGGATTCTATCTCGTTGATTCCACGGAACAAGACATTTTCCTAATCTACCGGACTTGCCTTTAATCGCCGGATTTTCAAATGCTGTCGTGGCTCTGTAACGATCAGCCATCATTCTCTCCGTCGAGGCAATCAATACCAAGCCAAGTTCCACTCGCACCTTGAAGGGACGAGGAGGCCTTTGATGAGGAAGAAGCCTGATAAGATAACCGCGTCCGAAGCCGCCTGGACGAGGGCGGTTGCGCGCGAGGTGCTCATCCGTCCTTTGACTGCGGCGAAACGAATTCCAGCAATTCATTTTGTGAGAGTTTGCCGACAGCTCGGTGTAAAGAGGTCGCGCCTATACGAACTGATTGCCCTATATCGCGCAGCGCCGGTGGCAAGCTCGCTTCTCGATGTGGTGCCGGGGCAGGTAAAAGGCGGCCGCCGTCTGTCTGACGAGGTGGAGAGCATCATTGAGGCGGCGATCCGCGATACCTATCGAAGCCGCGAGCGACCGACCGTGAAAGCACTTCATGACCGGGTGCGCCAGCTATGCCATGAGGATGGCATTCGAGCACCCTCCTGGAAAGCCGTTAACGTGCGAGTGCAGCAAGCGGACCAGAAGGCGGTCTATCGAGACAGGGAAGGGGCGAACGCCGCGCGCCAAAAATTCACATCCATAGTCCGGGAATACAATGCAGGCTATGCATTTCAGGTCGTGCAGATCGACCATACGCTTGTAGACCTCTTTATTGTCGATACTGTCCATCGCCGTCCTTTGCAAAGACCGTGGCTGACCTTGGCCATCGATATCGCGAGCCGGATGGTGGCCGGTTTCCATATCAGTCTGGAGAGCCCGTCATCGACGTCTGTTGCCCTGGCGGTCCAACAGTTGGTCTTGCCGAAAGGTTCATGGCTCGAAAGTCGGGGCATTGAGGCTGAATGGCCGGCTCATGGGCTGCCAGAGATCATTCATCTCGACAACGCTCGGGAGTTTCATGGCAAGGCGCTGGTTCGCGGCGCGGCTGAGCACGGAATTTCTCTCGTTCATCGGCCTGTCCAGCGCCCACACTACGGTGCCCATATCGAGCGGCTGATCGGCACCATGATGGGAGCGGTACACATGCTCCCGGGTTCGACATCGAGCAATGTTGCAGATCGCGGCGCCTACGATCCCGAAAAGCATGCGGCGATGACCCTTGATGAGCTGGAGAAGTGGGTCGCACTCGAAATCACGGGCCGGTATCATGCCGAAATTCATCGCGGCCTGGGTGTGCCTCCACGGCTCGCCTGGGACGACAGCGTCGCCGATCGACCATATCCATTACGGCTTCCCCACGACGTTGGCCAGTTCCTCAAGGATTTTCTACCGTTTGAAGAACGGTTCGTCCGCAGAGACGGCATCCATCTATTTGGGCTTCGCTATTGGGACGATGTGCTGAGCCCATGGGCCGGCAGAGGCCAGCGAGTGCGCGTCAGGTATGATCCCCGTGACCTGTCGCGTGTTCAGGTCGAAGGGGCAGACAATTTCGTCTGGACCGTGCATTTCGCGGATTTGCGGCGCCCGCGTATCACGCTGGGCGAGCACCGCCTGGCTTTGGCTGCACTGCGAGCAAGGGGCGCCCAGGCCGTCAATGAAGATCTCATCTTCTCAACGATCGCCGAGCAGCGCCTCCTCCTGGCAGACGCTGTGGAGAAAACCCGAACCGTTCGCCGCACTGCCGAGCGAAATGAGCGGGCATTGACGGCAAGTCGGGATCGCATCCCTCTTCCCAGTGACGAGCCGGCCGAAGAAGTCTTCGAGGATCTGCCGCCATTGTCCGTGGAGGAATGGTCATGACCGAATACGCGCACCTGCAATCCGCCTACCGCCAGTATGCGACGCTCGACGCGGACGAGCGGATTGCCTGGCTGCGTGCCGATCGATGGCTTGAGACCCCACAGTCAACCTCGGTGATCAGGCGGCTGGAGGATCTTCTGTCCTATCCACCGCGCGATCGAATGCCATGCCTTCTCCTATATGGCGATACGGGAATCGGCAAAACCAAGATCATCCGGAAGTTTTTGCGCGATCATGCGCCTCGGTTCGACCGAGGTACTGGTGTGATGACCATGCCTGTCGTTGCGATGCAGATGCCGGCCGAACCGATCGAGCGCGATGTCTATGGGGAGTTATTGAGTGCGCTTGGAGCGCCGGGACCGCAATACGAAGCGGCCTGGCGCTTGAAGGCTGTCTGCCGTAGCCTGATGCGGGATATGAGTGTTCGGATGCTGATCATCGATGAGATCCATGCGGTCCTGACCGGCACTTTTCGACAGCAACGGATATTCCTCAATGTCATCCGGTTTCTGGCCAATGATTTGAGGGTGCCGCTGATCTGTGCCGGGACCGATCTCGCCCGGCAAGCCCTGCTCACGGACCAGCAACTTGCCGAACGGTTCGAAGCTCTACACCTCAAACGTTGGTCCAATGACAAATATCTGGCGCAGCTGCTATCGAGCCTGGCCGGCATTCTGCCGCTTCGGGAGCCATCCGACATAGGGAGCGCTGCGGTCCGTCAGCGCGTGCTCGAGCTGACCGATGGCGTGACCGTCCGGATTTTCCGGCTGATCGAGACCGCCGCGGTTGAGGCGATCCGCAGCGGAAGCGAGCGCCTTACGCTTGAGAGCTTCACTGCCGGCGAGCTGGTTCTGCCGCTGATCTCGATGACGCGGTATTCCGAGCGGCAACTGCAAAGACGGATCGCCCGGTGAAGCCCATTCCGCTTCTCCCCCTGGCGCCGCGGCCCTTTGAGGATGAGCTGATCTCGTCCTGGCAAGGCCGGGTCGCAGTTCGCTATGCTCTGAGCCTTGCTGACATTGACGCTTGGCTGGATCTCGACAGCTCCGCGTCAATGGACCGCGACCTCCAACCCGACCCGGTAAGCCTTCGGAAGTGGGCTCTCTCCTGCAGAATCCGCACCGAGGCTGTCGAAGCGCTGGCACTTTCCCGCTATACGACACCACTCGGCTATGTCTTCAGGTCCCAATGGCGCGGCATATGCTGCATTTGCCTGGAATACGATAGGGGAGTGGGGCGCGATCAGTATTTTCGCCGAAGCTGGGCGCGTGCCGAGGCTGTGGCCTGTCCTTTCCACCGAGTCCGATTGCGCTACTCCTGCACGCAATGCATCACACGATGTGAATTCCGATTTGAATATCGGAATGGTCTTGTCGAGTTAGTTTGCGCCAACTGCTTAGGGGCTGTTTCGCGCGCCCCGCCGACACCTTCAGAGCTCCGCCACGCCGACCTTCTGATCGCGACCATGGAGGTAATCAATATTACTGAGAGGGGAGCGCTAAAGCTATCTCAGATCGACGAAGCCATCCGTTTCCTCTGGAGCCCGTCGCAGGGTTGCAGGAGGTCGGAGATCACCTTCTTCGATGCCGAACATACCTACGGCTCGGCATTGATGCCGGCGAACCCAGATGCACCCATGACCTGCTTGTCTACGACCTGGCGCGCCGCCACTCTTCTGGCGATTGCGCAGATTCTGGATATCGGCAGTGCGCGAGCTTATTTCGGACCTCCTGGCGAATGGATGACTTTCGCATTCCAGCAGTTTGGGAGCAGGCCTGCTTCGGGCCGGAACTCGCCCGAGCTGCCCGCGGCAAAACCGAGAAAAATTGAAATACCGCTTCGATCCGACGCTGAGTATCTTCGACTGGCTACCGCGACGATAAAGGATCCGCGTTGGCATGGTCTCTTGAGATTGAAGGCGCGAGACCGCTCAAAAGCACTCTCGCGGTTGGCACGCGATATGCTGGGCACGGTTTAGGCGGGTCGCGGCACTCTCAACCTTGAGACTGGAACGAAAGGCCGGGACGACGATCGTCCGGTCTTTCGTGGGTCAATGAATTTTGCAGGTCAATGCGATGAGACCTGCGGTCAGCAATGCACTTGCAGCACCAAGCCAGAGCGCGCTCGGCACGCCGAAATTGTCGACCGCGAGGCCGCCGACCAGTGCGCCAAGCCCGATCGCCAGTTGCGCGATTGACACGAAGAGCGCGGCGATGCTTTCCAGCCGGTCGGGCGCGGAGGTGAACAGGAAGGTTTGCATGGCGATCGGCAGCATGCCGAACCCGAAACCCCAGGCGGCGACCCAAGCGACTGCGGCAAGCGTGTTGCTCCCGGTCAGCAGCAATCCCGCAACCGACAATGCAATCAGAAAAGCGGTGCCGGCAAGGGCGAGAACAAAGCTGCGGCCAGCAGCCCAACCGCCGAAGAGGTTTCCGGCAAAACCCGCCGCGCCATAGCCGAGTAGCACCATGCTGAGTGTGCCCGTATCAATCCCGGTTACGCCGATGAGGAAGGGAGTAATGTAGGTATAGGCCGCGAACTGCCCGACGAAGATGAGCACGGCTGCCGTCAGACCGATCTGGACTCGTTGCAATCGCAACACGTCTGGAACTTGTTTCAATCCCGAACCCTTCTGCGCCCGGATGGCCGGCAGTAGAAACTGGAGTGCCGCCACGACAAGCAGTGTGACACCCGACACGAGCAGGAAGGCAGCGCGCCAGCCGAACAGGTCACCGATCAGGGCGCCTGCGGGAACCCCGGCGACAGTACCTAGCGAGACACCGGAGAAGATCAATGCCGTTGCACGTGGTCCTTCCGCGCCGAAGCGCAGGCGGGGGCCGAGTGAACCACCGATTGTCCAGAAGCCGCCGACAGCGATCCCGAGCAGCACCCGGCCGAACATCAACGCCGCAAAGCCATGAGCGGTTGCCACGATGGCGTTGGAGATGACGAGCAGCATCAGCAGCGCGACGAGCACACGCTTGCGATCGAAGCGCGCAGCAAATCCAAGCGTCATCGGCGCTGCGATTGCCGCGAGAAAGCCGGGTACGGTTACCATCAGTCCGGCCGTCCCCTCGCTGATGCCAAGGTCAGCCGCGATCAGCGGCAGAAGCCCGACTGGCAGGAATTCGGTGGTAACAAGAGCGAAGGCGCCGACGCCGATGCTGGTGACTGCGGCCCATGAGGCGAGCGGTTTGCTGTCGGCGTGGCTTGCCGAAATACTGCGGGAGACTGGCATGTCCATAGGAGGATTCCTTGGTAAAAAGCAGGGCAGACCGGAGAAGAAGGTTGCTCTCCGGCTCGCCTGCGATGTTTCAACCGAACTTGACGAGGTTGAGGGCGGGTAGCGGACCGCCGGGGAACTGCACCAGTTTGCCGCCGACCGAGACCGGGCCGAGATCGATGCCCGTGAAGCCGAGTCTGGAGATCAGCGCACCGACTTCCGCCTTCGCGCGTGCGTCGTCACCGGAATAGAATAGGACGCGTGAGCCACCCTCGGCTTTGGGATCGCCGGATAGCAGGTGCGGTTGCAGATGATTGAAGGCTTTGACGACGCGGGCGCCAGGAACGAGATCGGCGAAGATCTCGGTGGAAAGACGACCGTTTAGTTCGGCCGGTTTGAACAGCGGCGCTTCGATGGGATTATTGGCGTCGATGACGATGCGGCCGCCGAAGTCCGGCAAACTGGCGAGCGCCTTGGGCAGCTTCGACCAGTTGACGGCGACGAGGACGATGTCGGCGCTGGCCGCCTCTTCGATCGTGCCCGCCTTGATGAAAGGCTTCAGTTCCGTTTCGAGTATGGCAAGCGAGGCCGGGCCGCGGCTGTTGGCGATGGTTGCGGAAATGTTGTTGCGAGCAAGAGCACGCGCGAAGGCCGAGCCGATATTGCCGGCTCCAATGATACCGATAGACATGCTGGTTCTCCTTTGAATGAGGGGTTAACCGGCGCTCCGACATCGGAGCGCCGAGGATCGGTCAGGCGGTGAAGCCGCCGTCAGCGAGAATATCCGCGCCGGTGACGAACGCCGCTTCGGGGCTTGCGAGATAGGCGACGACGCTGGCGATCTCGTAATCCTTGCCGTAGCGGCCGATTGCCATGCCGGGGCCGACGATCTTCGAGACAGGGCCGCCATCGGGGTTCATATCGGTGTCGGTCGGGCCGGGATGCACGGTGTTGACGGTGATGCCCTTGGGTCCGAGGTCGCGTACCAGGCTGCGGTTGAAGCCTGCAACCGCGCCTTTGGTCAGCGTATAGAGCGAGGCCGTCGGGAAGGCGGCATAGCGGGTCATGGACGAGCCGATATGGACGATGCGCCCACCCGGCTTCATGCGACGTGCTGCTTCCTGCGTGGCAACGAAGACGCCGGTGACGTTGACGGCGATCATCCGCTCGTAGTCGTCGAACTTGATCTCGTCGATCGGCCCGCCAAGCGCGATGCCAGCATTGTTGACGAGGATGTCAATCGAGCCGAAGGTTTCTTCGGTTTTTGCGACTGCGGCGCGGACGGCGGCCGGATCGCCGGCATCGGCCTGAATGGCAATGGCGCGGCCACCGGCTGCTTCGATTTCGGCGACCACAGCGGCAGCCTTATCCGGCGAGGCGCTATAGGTGATGGCGACAGCCGCGCCATCCGCGGCGAGACGCTTTGCAATTGCCGCGCCGATGGAGCGCGAACCGCCGGTGACGAGGGCAGTCTTGCCGGTCAGGGAGAGAGTGTTCGACATGGGTTTATCCTTTCAATTGTCGTTGGGGGTTGGATGACCGCCGGAAATCCCCGCGGTCGGTTGGAAAAGTTCAGTCCTGTTGCTTGATTTGCGCCATCAGCCCGGCGCCATCGGCGACGGTCCAGTGGTCGGTGATCTGGCCGTTTCGGACCCGCATCACGTCCATGACGTTGAAGCGGGTGGCACGTCCGGTCGCGGCAATGCCCATGAAAATGCCCAGATGGGTGCCGTGATAGGTCTTGTAGGTGCTGACGAGATCGCCTTCGGCAATCTGGAAATGCACCTGCGCATTCCAGTCGGGGAAAGCAGCGCGGAATGTCCGGTAGATTTGCCGCGTGCCGTTGCGGTCCGGCGAGAAGCCGCCAAAGGGCGTGTGATCCACATAGGCCGTTGCGAACAGCCGTTCGAACAGATCGAAGTCGCCATCCCGCTGCACGCCTTCGAGTAACTGGCGGATGACGGCCTTGTTGGCGGCAGCATCGTCCTGCATGGCAGCCACTGCGTGAACGGGAAGCGTTACGCCGATCAGGCAGGCGATCACGGTGCGGCGGCCGATATCCATATTGTCGATGACTTCTGCCTTGTCAGTCGAGAGCGTCATGGCCATTCACTCCGGTTCGGTTTCGATGGAGTGAATATCGCTTGCAATTTCCCTTTCGATTAGTGGTAATCTTCTGTCATCGGTTTCAACGAATGCTTGAAGGTTGTTATGGAAACACTGGCCAATCTCGAATCCTTCGTGCGCAGCGCCGAGCTTGGTGGTTTCTCAGCAGCGGCGCGGCGGCTGGGACTGACGCCCGCCGCGGTCAGCCGCAATGTCGCGGCGCTGGAAGGAAATCTCGGCGTGCGCCTGTTTCAGCGCTCGACGCGTAGCCTCACGCTGACCGAACCCGGCGAGCGGTTCCTGATCGCGATCCGCGACAGTCTGGAACACCTGCAGGGCGCGATTGCCGAAGCCTCGGCCGATCAGGAGGAACCGGCAGGCACGCTGAAGGTCAGCATGAGCCCGACCTTCGGCATCAGTTATATTCTTCCACTCCTGCCGGAATTTTCCGCGCGTTATCCGAAAGTGCGTCCCGAATGGATGTTCGAGAACCGGCAGATCGACCTGATCGCCGAGGGCTATGACGTGGCAATCGGAGGCGGTTTCGAACTGACCGCGGGCGTGATTTCGCGCACGCTCGCACCGGCTCATATCATCGCGGTGGCCTCGCCTTCCTATATGGCGGACAAGGTGCCGCCGCATGATCCATCGGCACTGTTTGAACTCGACGGCATCGTCATGCGCTCGCTGCGGACGGGCCGCATCCGGCAGTGGCAGATGCGTGATGCGGCAGGGAGGGAAGAACCTGCGCGGCTCAGGGAAACGGTGGTGGTCAATGACCCTGCCGCAATGCGCATGACGGCGCTGGTCGGCATGGGGGTGACCATGATCGCCAAGCCCGACGCGTTGCCTTATCTTGAGAGTGGGGAACTGATCCGGGTTCTGCCCCACTGGTATGCCGATGCCGGGCCGATCTCGATCTACTACGCCAACAGGACGCTTCTGCCGCTCAAGACCCGCGTGTTCGTCGATTTCGTCGTGGAAGCCTTCCAGCGGGAAAAATGGCCGGAACGCTTTGCCGGAAGCCTGGGATAGCCAAGGACGTTTGGGTTTTAGGGAAGCCTCAGTGTGACGTTTAGCGGAATAGCGACGCTACTCTACTTTCGGCGGAAATGCCCCTGCGCCGTAGTTGCTACGTAACCAACCGAGGCGTCACCGAGGGCTCAGCACCATCATCTAAGCCGCCCTCTGGGGCCCGTGACACCACCAGTCATTAAGGACGGATCAGGCCGAACCGATGCGCTTCGTTCAGCAGGTCCCGGACAGAAGAGGGCTGCCATTTCTTGCCACCTCTCGGAGGGCGTTCTCCCATCTGATCCAGTTGGGCGGCAATGTCTCGCAGTGACGGGCCGGGATCGGCAATAGCGATGGCCGCCACGAGCTTCATATGGTGATCGTCTACTGGTCTGCGGGGCGAGCGGGCCAACAATCCAGGGTCTGCGAGCTTCTCCCTCACCATGCGATGGACGGCGCGGCGCAGGCGCTCGACAGTCCAGTCGTGGCCCTTCCGATTGAGGATTCGCACAACGTTGTCCCAGCTATGCTGCGGTCGAAGCTGCTTTACCATCGGAAGCCAGGTTTGGGCGGACGTGATTAATTCGTCGAGGTAGACTTGGTTTTTGGCGGCCGCGGCCGCGCGGATCGCTTCTGGCCGTCGCTCGCGAAGGCCTGGATTGCCTGCAAGGCGGCCACGAGCCTTGGCCGCGCTCATCCCCGACTTTGTCCGTTCGGCGATGAGCGCGCGCTCGAGCTGGGCGACTGCGCCAAGGACCTGCAGCGAGAACATGCCCTGTGGCGTCGATGTGTCGATCGGATCGCGAAGCGATCGGAAATGTATGCCGCGTTCCTCTAGGTTCTCGATGACATCGAGCAGGTGGCTGACGGATCGTGCCAGGCGATCCAGTCGCACGACGACGAGGACGTCGCCGGCAGACAGCTCCTTCAGCACTCTGGTGAGAACCGGTCGAGCACGGGAGGCGCCAGAACCATGCTCTTGATGAATGCGGTCGCAGCCGGCCATCCGTAGTTCGTCGATCTGCGCGTCATGGATCTGGTCGTCGGTGGAAACACGTGCATAGCCGATAAGCCGACGGGACAGGGGAGGGGCAATGTTCTTCGCTGGTTTTGCCATGGATTTTTGCCCTGATTCCGCTATCCTTGTTCAAATAAGGAATGCGCTGATAAAGGGTCCTTTGCAAGCGTGTTTTACGTGCTAAATGAGAGTCCGTACAGCGCGTTTTCCGATCCGGCGCGCATCTCCGGCCCTCCAATGCGGCGATCGCGCGCCATGGGCGCTCTGAGGCGGAAATGCCGGAAAATAAGGCTCCAGGCGGCATCAGCTTCGATGATCATCTAAGGAATAGAGAAGGACGCCCGAAATCCGTCGTGGAAGTGTGGCGGCGCTTACTTCTGTCGGACGGAAGGGGACGCTGCGTCGCAGCGCGCCGTCCGCCGAACTGGGGCGAAAAACGCCCGAAATCGCCGGAAATGTGGGGAATCCGCTCAATTAGGACGACCGACATCGGTGATTTGCGCCGCGAAATCAACTACCATCGATAAGAGGTACTTATCG